>NZ_JBHXKE010000022.1:0-59244 GCF_042722765.1 Kitasatospora sp. NPDC058406 | reverse complement strand
GCGGCTCCCCCCTTCAATTGCCGCCGGGACTACCGCCGGGCGCCCAACCCCGCTACCGGGGCGGGCGGGGCCCGGACCTGCGGGGGGGCCCGGTCGCCGTGCCGGGCCCCGCCGCCTCGGTCCGGCGCTACCCGCGCCGGACTCCCACCCGCCGCCGCAACGCGAGGCCCGCGCCCGCGACAGCGGTGACGCTCAGGGCCGCGGTCGCCGTCGCGGCGGGCAGCACGCTCCCGCCGCTCCCGGCCGGCTCACCGGCCGCGTCCGGGCGGTAGCCGCCGCCCTTGCCCGCCCGGTCGTACGCCGAGCCGGGCAGTTTGTCGCCGTACCGCTCCCGGACCAGCTGCCGGTACGCCGCCAGGGTCACCCCGGAGTCGCCCACCGAGCCGCGGGCCTCGTCGTCCAGCGGGAGCACCCGGCCGTCCCGCAGCACGTACCAGGCGTTGAGCTGCGGCTCGCGGAACGCCGTCCCGCCGCCGGTGCTCGCGGCCTGCGCCGCGTAGTCGTTCTCGTCCCCGCCGGAGGCGATGTTGACGACCCGCCAGGCGCTGCCCTCCTTCACGGTCCAGACCGAGGCGACCTGCCCGTCGGTCGAGACCACCCGGCTCGCGGTGAACTCCGCCCTGGCCACGGCCGCACCCGGGGTGCCGGCCACGAACGCCGCGTCCAGGGTGTAGACCGGCACGGTCTCGCCGGTCAGCCGCGGGGCCGCCGCACTCGCGGCCCGCGCCTCCTCGGCGGCGCCGATGGTGAGCTGCTTGGTCGGCGGGACGCCCTTGCGGGCGAAGAAGCGCCCCAACTGGTCGAGCACGGCGGGGCTCTGCACCGCGCTCCTGGCCTGGGCCAGCTCGGCGGCGGAGACGGGAGCGGGGCCCTGTGCGGGCTCTGCCGCGGACGCCGCCGGAGCGACGGCCAGGCCGATCCCGGCCGCCAGCAGGACGCCGGCGGCGACGTTACGGATGCTGGTCATGGTCGCCCCTCACGCGCCGATCCGGTACAGGGAGTGGGTCCAGGAGAACGTGCCGTTCGACACGTAGTAGTTGTAGTCCGCCCAGTTGTAACGGGTGTTGGACGGCCACGGGTCGCCCCAGTAGACCCAGTTGTTGGAGGTGTCGAACCCGTAGACCACGTGCATGTGGCCGCCGCCCGAGCTCCACTGGATCCGGGTCTCGATCGGCCGGTTGGCGTTCACCTCCGTCTGCACCGTGCTGTAGCGCAGGTAGCCGGTGACGTAGGAGCCCGGGTTGATGCCGACCCAGCGCAGGCCGGTCTGCACGTCGCCCAGGGTGGCCTGGTTGTTGGGGCAGCTGGAGTTCGCCGAGCGGCCGAACGCGGCGTTGCAGAACTGGTTCTGGCTGTAGGTGTAGCCGTACCAGGTCGCGATGGTGTTGCCGCTCGCCGCCCAGCACCAGTTGGTCTGCTGTTGCTGCTGCATGGTGATGTTGAGCTTCTTGAAGGTGCCGGCCAGGTCGGCCGTGGCACCCGGCGCGGCGGCGGGCCGGATCTGGTCGGTCCCGGCGAGGGCCGTGGGGGTGGCCTGGGCCGGGGTGACGGCCGCGACGCTGAACGCCGGACCGAGGACGCCGAGCGCGAGCACCGCGACGGCGCGGCGCAGGCGTGTCCGTGGAACTGACATGGGGGATTTCCTCCTTGCGACAGGCAGAGGAGTCGAGAGCTGTGGGGGTGCGGTCCGGATCCGCGCCATGAGCATCGCGCCGTTGACATGGCCGGTCAACGCCCCCGGCGGTCCGCCGACCCGGGTGTGAACGGTCCCGTTCCCGGTGTGAACGCCGCCCCGCAACCCCCGCCCGGAACGCCCCGACCGGTGACAAACCCCCTTCCACATGTGAATATTCACGACCAGCCGGACCCGCCCCGTCCGCCACCCGAGGAGGCCGCCATGCAGCGGACCGACCACCCCGACCTCGCCACCGCCCTGCGCACCGGCCCGTTCCACCTCGCCCTGCGGACCGCGATCACCACCCGCGGCCTCGCCCTGCACCGCGTCCGCGAACACCTCGCCCTGCGCGGCGTCCACATCGGGGTCACCAGCCTCAGCTACTGGCAGCAGGGCCACCGGCGCCCCGAACGGGCCGAATCCCTGCGCGCGGTACGAGCGTTGGAGGACGTCCTGGACCTCCCCGAGCACTCGCTCACCCGGCTGCTCGGACCTCGGCGCACCACCCCCGACGGCCCGGCCGGCCCTCCCGTCCGCCCCTACCGCGACCTGATCGCCCCGGCCGCCGCCGTCGACGACCTGCTCGCCACCATCGCCGGACCGCGCGACACGGGGCTGCACACCATCACCCACATCGAGCGGATCCGGATCGGCGCCGACCGCCAGCTGGTCCGCCGCGACTCCCAGCACGCCCTGCGCGCCCACCGCGACGGCATCGACCGCTACCTCGCCATCCACCAGGGCGACCCCGGCAGCGACATCACCCGGGTCGGGGTCAGGGCCGAGGAGAACTGCCGCCCGGGCCGGATCCGGCGCGACCAGACCCACGACCTGCTGGTCGCCGAACTCCTCCTCGACCGCCGGCTCCGGGCCGGTGACACCCACCTCCTCGGCTACGGCTTCGACGACGCGCCGTCACCCACGCCCAGCTGCGAGTACGTCCGGGACTTCAACTCCGGGGCCGGGCAGTACGTCCTCCAGATCACCTTCCACCCCGCCGCGCTCCCCGTCCGCTGCCGCCGCTTCGCCCGCCGCGCCCCGGGCGAGAAGTCCTACGAGAGCGAGGAGTTGACGCTCGACGGCCACCGCTGCGTCCATCTGGTGGCCACCGCGCTCCGGCCGTGCCTGCTGGGCATCCGGTGGGACTGGGAGTAGCCGCCTCCCTTCACGGCGCCGGGTTCTCCGCCGTGCGGCGGGTGTCGTAGGCGGGGTCGATGGTGCCGAACAGCCGGTCCCAGACGGTGGTGTAGAAGCCCAGGTTGACCCCGGGGTCGACGTGGTGGCCCGCGTGGAACATCGGCAGCGCCACCCAGCGGAACACCGCGAGCCGCCGGGCCCGGGCCGGGAACGGCTCCACGCCCAGGTGGCCGAGCAGGCCGAAGACCAGGTTGACCACGACGTACCCGGCCAGCGCCAGGGCGGAGATCTCCCGGAGGCAGAGCACCGCGAGCCAGGTACCGCCGAAGCCCAGCACCTCCAGGGGGTGCAGGACGAAGAGCGTGGACGGGCGAGGGTCCGGGTAGCGGTGGTGCAGTTCGTGGGCCAGCCGGTAGAGCCGGCGACGGTGGGCGAGCCAGTGGCCCGCGTACATCAGGGCGTCCATCACCAGGGAGAACAGCAGCAGCTCGGCCACCGCCCGCAGACCGGTGTCCGCCGAGAGCCGCAGCAGACCGTGCCGCCAGAGTGCCCAGCCGGCCACTCCCACACCGGAGTTGAGAAGGACGGCGGTGGCCGTCAGCAGCCACTCGCGGCGGTCCGGCGGCGGGGGCGCCGGCGCCACCCGCCGGTCGCCGAAGCGGCGGACCAGCAGGCTCCCGGCGACCAGCGCCACCGCGAACAGGGCGAGGTTGCCGGCCAGCGCGCCGGCCACCACCTCCCCCGGGCCCAGCCGGCCCGCCCGTTCGAGCAACCCGTCCACCGTCACGGCCACCTCCCCCGGCGGCCGTGGCGGCCGCCCCGTCCGGATCGGACGCCGGCCCGGGACGGGCGGTTCCCCCGTCCGCACCGGCCGGCGGCGCCGCTCAGGCTACGCGGGCCCGCCGGGCCGCCCGGCCCCGGAACTCCAGCACGGTGCAGTCCTCCACCGGCCGGTAGCCGATCTGCTGGTAGATCGAGTTGCTCGTCGGATTGGCGAGGTCGGTGTACAGCAGCACCTCCGTCGCACCGAGCCCCAGCGCGTGGGCCGAGGCCGCCGCCGTGACCCCGCTCCCGTAGCCGCGTCCGCGGTGGTCGCCCGGCGTGTAGACCGGGCCGATCCGGGACATCCCGGCGATCACCGCACTGTGCCCGGCGAGCGCCACCGGGCGCCCCCCGTCCTCCCAGAGGTGGAGCTGCCGGGCGGCGATCCGGTCGTCGGCGAGCGTCGCGACGCCGGAGGCCACCAGCCGGGCCTCGACCACGAACCGTCCGAGCCACTCGATCACCAGCTGCCGGTCCGACGGGTCGGCGAGCCTGGCGCCGCCGGCCGGCGGACGCGGCGGTTCGGTCGGCTCGCCGAGCCGGTAGAGCCGCTCCCTGGTCCGGACGGACCCGGTGGCGCCGGTGGCGGCCTGCCAGGCCGCGGAGAACGCCGCCACGGCCGCGTCACTCCCGGCGACCTCGACGACGTCCGCCGAACCGGCCCCGACCGCAGCCCCTACCGCCGCCCCCGCTCCGGTCCGGGCGGCGGCGAGTTCGGCCGCCAGCTCGCCGGCCGCCGACACCGGCATCTCCCCGAGCCGCAGTCCGAACGGGGGCGTTCGCAGGAAGGCCCCGCCGACCGGCCCGCCGGGCTCGGGGCACCACCAGCCGAAGACCGGCGCGTCCTCGCCGTAGTAGCGCGGACCGCGCTCCCTCAGCCGGTCCGTCACGGTGAGCAGCACGGTGTTCCGGGCCGGGCTCGCGGCGAGGAACCCGCCCGCGCGGGTGTGGAACTCGTCGACGGAGGTGCTCAGGGTCCAGGCCATGGACCATCTTCGCCCGCCCTTTCGTCCGCGCACCACCCGATTTCCGGGGCACGGTCAGGAGGGCGCGCCGCCCGCCTCCGCCGTCGCGCCCAGCCGCTCCGCCAGCACCGCGGGGTCGGTGGTCGGCGCGTCGCAGACGAAGTGCCGGCAGACGTACGCGGCCGGCGCCCCGCCCACCAGCGGTCGGTCGGCCAGCAGCGGCACCTCGTCGCTGCCCGCTCCCGGCTCGCCGAGCGCGACCACCGCGCCGGGTGCGGTACCCAGCAGGGCGACCCGGTGCAGCGCGGCGGTGGCCGGGTCGCCGGCCGACCCGATCACGGCCACCTCGCGCGGCCCGTCGGCCAGGGCCTCGGCGGCGGCCAGGCCCCAGCCGATGAAGCGGGGAGCGCGCGGGGCGAGTGCGCCGACGATGCCGAGCGCCCGCTCGGCCGCGGTCCGGTGACGTGCCGAACCGGTGTACGCGGCGTAGGTGAGCAGGGCGTTGGCGGCGGCGGTCCAGCCGGACGGGGTGGCGTTGTCGGTCGGGTCCTGCGGACGCCGGATCAGCTCCTCGGCGTCGTCGGCGGTGTCGAACAGCGCCCCGGTGGTCCCGTCGGCGAAGTGCTTGAGCACGGTGTCCAGCAGCCCGCCGGCCAGCTGGAGCCACCCGGCCTCACCGGTCACGGCGAACAGGGCGAGGAAGCCCTCGGCGGTGTCGGCGTAGTCCTCCAGCACGCCCGCGTTCGGACCCGGGCGGCCGTCGCGCGAGGTGCGCAGCAGCCGGCCGTCGGGGGTGAGGTGAACGGCGAGCAGCAGGTCGGCGGCACGCTCGGCGGCCTCGACGAGGTCGGGCCGGTCCAGCAGGGCGCCCGTCTCGGCGAGGGCGGCGACGGCCAGCCCGTTCCAGGCGGCGACCACCTTGTCGTCCCGGGCGGGTGCGGGCCGGGCGGCCCGCGCCTCGAACAGCCGGGACCGGACGCGCTCGTGGGCGGCGTCGTCCGCCGGGTCGGCGAGCAGCTGGAGCACCGAGGCCCCGTGCTCGAAGGTCCCCGCGCCGGTCACCTCGAACAGCTCGGCGGCGTACCCGCCGTCCGCGTCCCCCAGCACCTCGGCCAGCTGGGCGGGCGTCCACACGTAGTACGCCCCCTCGACCGAGCGGCCGGTCGCCGGGTCCGTGCTGTCCGCGTCCAGCGCGGAGGCGAACGCGCCCTCGGGGGTGCGCAGTTCGCGCAGCAGGAAGTCCGCGGTGGTCAGTGCGGTGCGGCGGGCGAGCGGGGAGCCGGTGGCCCGCCACAGGTGCAGGTAGGCGCGGAGCAGCAGCGCGTTGTCGTACAGCATCTTCTCGAAGTGGGGGACGACCCAGTCGGCGTCCACCGCGTACCGGGCGAACCCGCCGCCGAGCTGGTCGTGGATGCCGCCGCGGGCCATCGCCTCGCCGGTGCGGACGGCCATCTCCAGCGCCGCCTCCGAACCGGTCCGGGCGTGGTGGCGCAGCAGGTACTCGACGACCATGGCCGGCGGGAACTTGGGTGCCCCTCCGAACCCGCCGCGCCGTTCGTCGAAGTCACGGCTGAGCGCGACCAGCGCCTCGTGCAGGCCGGTCTCCCCCGGCGGCTGGTGCACGCCGCTGCCGACCGCGTACACCGACGCCCGCTCGGAGAGGTCGGCCCGGATCCGGGCGGCGACCTCGCCGACCTCGTCACGCCGGTCCCACCAGGCCGCGTGCACGCCTTCCAGCACCTGCCGGAAGGACGGCATGCCGTGCCGCGGCTCGGGCGGGAAGTAGGTGCCGAAGTAGAACGGCTCCTTGTCGGGGGTCAGGAAGACGGTCATCGGCCAGCCGCCCTGCCCGGTCGCCGCCTGCACCGCCTCCATGTACACGGCGTCGACGTCCGGCCGCTCCTCGCGGTCGACCTTCACGGCCACGAACCGCTCGTTGGCGTACGCCGCGACGCCCTCGTCCTCGAAGGACTCGTGCGCCATCACGTGGCACCAGTGGCAGGCGGCGTACCCGACGCTCAGCAGGACCGGCACGCCGCGGCGGCGGGCCTCCTCGAACGCCTCGGGGCCCCACGGCCACCAGTCCACGGGGTTCCCGGCGTGCTGGAGCAGGTACGGGGACGTCGCGTCGGCGAGGCGGTTAGGCATGCCCCCATCCTTGCGCATCGGGCCGGCGCACCGGCGCGCGGACGGGCGCCGGACTCACTCCTTCGAGGCCTCCGGCTGCTCGACGAAGTCGACCTTCTTGAACTGTCGGTTCATCGACTTGGCCAGGAACCAGGTGGCCACGCCGAGGACGGCGAAGACCACGAAGCCCAGCAGGCCGGGGGTGACCTTGGCGTCGTCGACGGCGAGCTCGGCGGCGAGGTGGGTGAGGTTCACGGAGGCGCTCATATCTCTATGGTGGCCCGGCTCACGGGGAGCCGGGCCGTCGGGGGGTGGTTCAGTCGCGCGTGTCGGCCGATTCGGCCGTCAGGCTGGGCGTGCGAAGGCCGGCGAACAGGTCGTCCTCCGGGAGGTCCACGTCGATGAGGGTACGGGCGAGCTCGTAGTCCTCCGTGGGCCAGACCTCGCGCTGGACCTCCAGCGGGACGCGGAACCAGGGGCCGTCCGGGTCGATCTGGGTGGCGTGCGCGATCAGCGCGCGGTCCCGGGTCTCGAACCAGTCGTCGCAGCGGACCCGGGTGGTGATCTCGCGCTCCTTGCGGCCGCTCTTCTCCCAGCCGGCGATCCACTCGCCGTAGGGGGACTCGTGGCCGTTCTCGGAGAGGTACTGGTGGAGCGCGCGGATCCGGCCCATCGGGAAGCCGTGGTTGTAGTAGACCTTCAGCGGCTGCCAGGGCTCACCGGCGTCCGGGTAGGCGTCCGGGTCCCCCGCGGCCTCGAAGGCCAGCATGGTGATCTTGTGGGTCATGATGTGGTCGGGGTGCGGGTAGCCGCCGTTCTCGTCGTAGGTCGTGATGACCTGCGGCTTGAACTCCCGGATCAGGCGGACCAGCGGTTCGGCCGCGTCCTTGACGTCCTGGAGGGCGAAGCACCCCTCGGGGAGCGGGGGCAGCGGGTCGCCCTCCGGCAGGCCCGAGTCCACGAAGCCCAGCCAGGCCTGCTTGACCCCGAGGATCGCGCGGGCCTCGTCCATCTCCTTGGCCCGGACCTCGTGGATGTTCTCCTCGATCTCCGGCCGGCCCTGCAGCTTGGGGTTGAGAACCGACCCGCGTTCCCCTCCCGTGCAGGTGGCCACGAGCACGTCCACCCCCTGGTCGACGTACATGGCCATGGTCGCCGCGCCCTTGCTGGACTCGTCGTCCGGGTGGGCGTGCACCGCCATCAGTCGCAACTGCTCAGTCAACGCGTGCGTTCCTTCCACAATGTCTGGGCGTCCCGCGCAAGCCGGTCTGCCCACCGTCTGAGCCGCTCGGTACGGGACCGCGTCACCGCGGGACCGGCCGCCGCACCTGTCGCCGACACGGCCGAGCCCCGCCCCCGCCGGACCGGCCGTGGGCGTGCCCCTCCTATAGTGACGGACTGGAGGAGCACCGCATTCCCCCGCACCACCCGCGCGGCCCCCTCCCCACGAGAGGACTGAGCCCGATGACCGCAGGCACCAGGACGCCGCAGCTGCCCGAGGGGCGCTACGGACGGCGCGGCGACCGCGAGGCGGACCGGCGGCTCAAGGTGATCGGCGCGGTCTGCGGAGTGCTGGCGCTGGGCCTGGTCACGTGGCTGGGAGCCTCGTACCTGATCCGCGAGACGAAGATCAACGGCGCCGTGCCGTCCTTCGAGGCGGTCTCCGACGTCGAGATGCAGCTGCACCTGTCGGTGCGCAAGAGCGACGGCACCGCGGGCAGCTGCACCGTCCGCTCGCAGGGCGAGAACGGCGCGGTGGTCGGGGTGGCCGACTTCCCGGTACCGGCGGACGGCTCCGGCTACGACGCGGTGGTCAGTCTGCGGACCACCTCCCGCGGCACCACCGCCGAGCTCCTCGGCTGCACCCCCGCGTAGCCGCCCGCGGAGGGCCGGCCCCCGGTAGTCACTGGCGGCGACGGCCACCCGGAGCGCATATTCGATCTGGAGAGCGGGCATCCGTAGAGGAGTCGCGCACCGCTGCTGTACATCTCGGCGCAATGTCGTCGTCAATGACGCGCCAACGGCCCTCCCGCTTGTCGGTGGGAGTTGTTAGGCTCGTGGTTTCGCCCCTTCCGCACCAGCTGGTACGGGAGCGGGCGTTGCTTTGTAGTTAAGACCGATATCAGCACCACCAGACGCGCTGACGACTCACACCCTCAGCACAGCCCCAGCACCTACGAGGAGCACCCGTGACCCAGACCAGCGAGAACGTGACCTGGCTCACTCAGTCCGGCTACGACCAGCTCAAGGCCGAGCTGGACCACCTGACCGGCCCCTGGCGCATCGAGATCGCCCAGAAGATCGAGGCGGCGCGCGAAGAGGGTGACCTCAAGGAGAACGCCGGCTACCACGCGGCCAAGGAGGAGCAGGGCAAGTACGAGCTGCGCATCCGCCAGCTCACCCAGCTGCTGGAGCGCGCCAAGGTCGGCGAGGCTCCGGCCGACTCGGGTGTGGTGGCTCCGGGCATGGTCGTGACGGTCGCCTTCGACGGCGACACGGACGACACCATGAAGTTCCTGCTCGGCTCGCGCGAGGTGGCCGGCGACGACGACCTGGAGATCTACTCGCCGCAGTCCCCGCTGGGCCGCGCGATCGACGGCAAGACGATCGGCGACGAGGCGACCTACGAGCTGCCGAACGGCAAGCGGGCCATGGTCAAGATCGTCGAGGTCAAGCCCTACGCCGGCTGACCCTTCCGACCGGCATCGGCCCCGGGACCGGACCACCCGTCCGACCGGCGCCGGCCGACCCCCGCAGAACGCCGACGAGGGCGGCCGTGGCACGAGCCACGGCCGCCCTCGCGCGTACCCGCCCACGGGCCGCGCCGCGGGTCAGCCCACGGCCGAGCGGTACTTGCGCACCGACAGCCACGAGAACGCCGCGATGATCGCCAGCGACCAGAGCACCGACATCAGTTCCGCGTGCTGCATCGGCCAGGCGTCGTCCACCGGGCCCACCTGGTTGCCGAAGAGGTTCCGGCAGGCCTGCACCGTGGCGCTGAACGGGTTCCAGTAGGCGATCCCCTGCAGCCAGCCGGGCATCGAGCTGACCGGCACGAAGGCGTTCGAGATGAAGGTCAGCGGGAAGAGCCAGATCAGCCCGGCCGAGGTGGCCGCCTCGGGGCTGCGCACCGAGAGACCGATCAGTGCGCCGATCCAGGAGAAGGCGTAGCCGAGCAGGAGCAGCAGTCCGAACGCGGCCAGCGCGGACAGCAGGCCCTCGTGGATCCGCCAGCCCACCAGGAGCGCCACCAGCGCGAGCACCACCAGCGTGAACGCGGTCTGGACGAGGTCCGCCAGGGTCCGGCCGACCAGGACCGCCGAGCGGGCCATCGGCAGCGAGCGGAACCGGTCGACCAGGCCCTTGGACATGTCCTCGGCGATGCCGGCGGAGGCGCCGGCCGTCGCGAAGGTGACCGTCTGGGCGAAGATGCCGGCCATCAGGAACTGGATGTACGTCGAGGAGCTGGACTGCGTCCCGGGGATCTGGATCGCCCCGCCCATGACGTACGAGAACAGCAGGACGAACATCACCGGCTGCATCAGGCCGAACACCACGATCTCGGGTATCCGGGACATCCGCCGCAGGTTGCGCTTCGCCACCACCCAGGAGTCGTGCAGGGTGGCGGCCGCTCCGCGGCGCTGTTTGGGTACCGCCCCGCCGATGGCGTGCTGGGTGGCCGTCGTCATCTCACAGCTCCTTGCCGGCCGTGACGGCCTGCTTGTCGGCGCCCGGGCCGCTCCCGGCCGGTCCGCCGCGGCCCTTGCCGTGGCCGGCCCCGCCCTTGCCCGCGGCGCCGTTCTCCTCACTCTCGGCCTCGGTGGCGTGGCCGGTGAGCGAGAGGAAGACGTCGTCCAGGGTCGGACGGCGCAGGCCGATGTCGTCGATCTCGATCGAGCGGGTGTCCAGCTCGCGGATCACGTCCGCGAGCACCCGGGCGCCGCCGCTGACCGGGACGGTGATCCTGCGGGTGTTGCGCTCCACGGTCGGCTCGCCCTGGGCGTACCCGGAGAGCGCGGCGAGCGCGTCGGCGACCAGGTCGGGCCGGTGCACCACGACCTCGATCCGCTCGCCGCCGATCTGCGCCTTGAGCTGGTCGGCCGTCCCGCGCGCGATCACCCGTCCGTGGTCGACCACGGCGATGTCGTGGGCGAGGCGGTCGGCCTCCTCCAGGTACTGGGTGGTGAGCAGCAGCGTGGTGCCCTGGTCGACCAGGGTCTCGATGACCTCCCACAGGGCGAGCCGGTTGCGCGGGTCGAGGCCGGTGGTCGGCTCGTCCAGGAACATCACCGGGGGGCGGACCACGAGGGCCGCGGCGAGGTCGAGCCGGCGGCGCATGCCGCCGGAGTAGGTCTTGGCGGTCCGGTCCTTGGCCTCGGTGAGGTTGAACCACTCCAGCAGTTCGAGCGCCCGGACCTTCGCCTCGCGGGCGGTCATCTGGTAGAGCTCACCGACCATCTGGAGGTTCTCGAAGCCGGTGAGGTACTCGTCGACCGCGGCGTACTGGCCGGAGAGGCCGATCAGGCTGCGGACCTCGTTGGGGTGCTTGAGGACGTCGACCCCGGCGACCACGGCACGGCCGGAGTCGGGGCGGAGCAGGGTGGTAAGGATGCGCACGGTGGTGGTCTTCCCGGCGCCGTTCGGGCCGAGCAGCCCGAGCACCGTGCCCTCGGGGACGTCGAGGCTGACGCCGTCCAGGGCTCGTACGTCGCCGAAGGTCTTCACCAGGTTCTCGGCTTGGATGGCTGGCGCCATGGCCTGCCTCATCTCCTTGGACGGTTGAGCGGTTCTGTCCCACTTTGCCCCGAATGAGGGCACGCAAGCGACTCGGTTCTCGCCTGCACGGCAACAAGACGCGATGTATCGCGAGTTTTGCAGAACGCGATATATCGCGCAAGGGAATTCGCTCCGCCATGGTGACACGCACCACTGACAACGGGAGCCCCACGGGAACCCCACCCGGGCCCCACCCCCCTGCCCGGGCACCCCGCACCCGCACCCCGCCTAGCGGGAGACCACGAACCCCGCGTCCCGCAGCTCGCCGAGCACCGCCGCGCAGTGCTCCGGCCCCTTCGTCTCCAGGTGGAGGTCCACCTCGACCTCGGTCAGCCCGAGCTGCGGGTCGACCCGCACGTGCGCCACGTCCAGCACGTTGGCGTCGACCTTCGTCAGCACCCCCAGCAGGTCCGCCAGCGCGCCCGGCTTGTCCGCCAGCCGCACCCGCAGCGACAGGTAGCGGCCGGCCGCCGCCAGCCCGTGCCGCAGCACCCGCTGCATCAGCTGCGGGTCGATGTTGCCCCCGGAGAGCACCGCCACCACCGGCCCCTCGAAGGAACCCGGCTGCTCCAGCAGCGCCGCCACCGGACTCGCCCCGGCCGGCTCCACCACCAGTTTCAGCCGCTCCAGGCCCAGCAGCAGCGCCCGCGAGAGCGAGTCCTCGGAGACCGTCCGGATGCCGTCCGCCAGGGTGTTGACGATCTCGAAGGGGATGTCCCCGGGCCGACCGACCATGATCCCGTCCGCCATGGTGGCGAACCGCTCCAGCGAGACGGGGCGTCCGGCCGCCAGCGAGGGCGGGTACGCGGCCGCGCCGGCCGCCTGCACCCCGATCACCCGCACGTCCGGCCGCAGCGGCTTGACCGCCGCCGCGATCCCGGCCAGCAGACCGCCCCCGCCCACCCCGACCAGGATGGTGCGCACCTCCGGGCACTGCTCCAGGATCTCCAGCCCGACGGTGGCCTGCCCGATGACGATGTCCCGGTGGTCGAAGGGGTGGATGAACACCGCGCCGCCCGCGTCCGCGTACCGCTGCGCGGCCTGCAGCGCCTCGTCCACGGTGGCGCCGTGCAACCGGACCTCGGCGCCGTACTCGCGGGTCGCGGCGACCTTGGGCAGCGGCGCGGCCACCGGCATGAAGACCGTGGAGCGGACCCCGAGCAGCGAGGCCGCCAGCGCCACCCCCTGGGCGTGGTTCCCGGCGCTCGCCGCGACCACCCCGCCGGCCCGCTGCACCGGCGAGAGACCCGCGATCCGCACGTACGCCCCGCGCAGCTTGAAGGAGCCGGTCCGCTGGAGGTTCTCGCACTTCAGGTGGACCGGCGCGCCGACCAGTGCGGACAGGTGCCGGCTGCCCTCCATCGGCGTCACCCGGGCTACCCCGACGAGCATCTTCTGGGCGCCGCGGACGTCGTCGAGGGTGATCGGCCAGCTGTGCATGACAGCAGCGTATGCCTTGGTGGAGGACCACCCGGGGACGTCGGACCTGTTCCCGGGCCCGCCCGGCCCGCGTACGCTGCTGGTTCTGAGCCTCTCTCACCGCACGACGATCGTGAGCCGCGATGACGACGACCTCGCCCCAGGCCACCGACCTCACCGACCCCGTGCACACCCAACTGCAGTACCAGCTCGCGGTGTTCGCCCGCAGGATGGAGCAGGTCCGCGGCTCCGACGGAGTGGCCGCCCTGGTCCGGGCCGCCTACCTGCTGCTGGAACGCCTGGAGCGGGTCGGGCCCGCCAACGTCAAGGCCCTGGCCGACGCGCTCGGCGTCGACTCCTCCACCGTCACCCGGCAGGTCGCCCCGCTGGTGGCGGCCGGCCTGGTCGGCCGGGTCCAGGACCCGGCCGACCGGCGCGCCGTCCGGCTCGCGCTGACCCCGCTCGGCTCCGACCGGCTGGCCGAAGTCCGCGCCGGCCGGGCCGAGTTGACCCGACAGCTGGTGGCCGACTGGCCACTGGAGGAACAGCGCGAGTTCTGCGCCCTGCTGGCCCGCTTCAACCACTCGATGGAGTCGTACTCGGCGGGCCGGCAGAGCGCCTAGGCGTACTCGGGCCGGGAGTTCAGCCCAGCGCCCGCGTGAGGTCGGCCAGCAGGTCGTCGATCGACTCGATGCCGACCGAGACGCGCACCAGGTCCGCCGGCACCTCCAGGGCCGAACCGGCCACCGAGGCGTGGGTCATCCGGCCGGGGTGCTCGATCAGCGACTCCACGCCGCCCAGCGACTCGCCGAGGGTGAACAGCTCGGTCCGGTTGCAGACCTCGACCGCCGCCTCCTCGCCGCCGTGGACGCGGAACGACACCATGCCGCCGAACGCCTTCATCTGCTTCGCGGCGATGTCGTGGCCGGGGTGCTCGGGCAGGCCCGGGTAGAGCACCTGGCTGACCTTGGGGTGGCCGGCCAGCAGCTCGGCGACCTTCTCCGCGTTGGAGCTGTGCCGGTCCATCCGGACGCCGAGGGTCTTGATGCCGCGCAGCACCAGCCAGGCGTCGAACGGGCCGGAGACCGCGCCCATCGCGTTCTGGTGGTACGCGACCTCCTCGCCCAGCGCCGCGTCGGCCAGCACCAGGGCGCCGCCGACGACGTCCGAGTGGCCGCCCATGTACTTGGTGGTCGAGTGCACGACCGCGTCGGCGCCGAGCGCGATCGGCTGCTGCAGGTACGGGCTGGCGAAGGTGTTGTCGACCACCAGCAGCGCGCCGGCGCCGTGCGCGATCTCGGCCAGCGCGGCGAGGTCGGTGATGCCCAGCAGCGGGTTGGACGGGGTCTCCACCCACACCGCGCGGGTGTTCGGGCGCAGCGCCCCGCGGACGGTCGACAGGTCCTGGGTGTTGGCGACGGAGAACTCGACGCCCCAGCGGGTCAGCACCTTGGCGAAGAGCCGGAAGGTGCCGCCGTAGGCGTCGTTGGGGATGACGATGTGGTCGCCCGGCTTGAGGATCGTCCGCAGCAGGGTGTCCTCGGCGGCGAGGCCGGACGCGAAGGCGAGGCCGCGGGCGCCGCCTTCCAGCGCGGCGAGGCACTCCTCCAGCGCGGTACGGGTCGGGTTGGCGCTGCGGCTGTACTCGTAGCCGCCCCGCAGGCCGCCCACCCCGTCCTGCTTGTAGGTGGACACCTGGTAGATCGGCGTGACGACGGCCCCGGTCTGGGGGTCTGCTTCCTGACCCGCGTGGATGGCGAGAGTCTCGAAGCCCTGGGGAAGCTGGTGCTCGGTCATGCTCCGAGCGTAGTCGGCGAACGGCGGGGTGCCGCCCCGAAGGCGGCGACGCCCCGCAGGCCCGGCCGCCGCAGGCCCTACCGCCGCCGACCGCCGCCCGACCGCCGCACGCCCGGCCGGGCGGGGGCGGGCGGGGCCTCCCCCGGAATCCCCGGCGTCCCGTCCGCGTTGGAACGTCCGCAACCCTTCCCGACCCGCTGGAGCAGGCCGTGCTGTTCAACCGCCACAAGACCTCGCTCGTCCCCGCCGACCAGGCGCTCCCCGGCCGGGAGGCCCCGGCCTTCACCCTCGGCGAGCCGCACACCGTGCTCGGCCACCCGCTGACCGGCCCGTACCCGGCGGGGCTGGAGGTGGCCGACTTCGGGCTGGGCTGCTTCTGGGGCGCCGAGCGCACGTTCTGGCGCCTGCCGGGCGTCTGGACGACGCTGGTCGGCTACCAGGGCGGCCACACCCCGAACCCGACGTACGAGGAGGTGTGCAGCGGCCTGACCGGGCACACCGAGGCGGTCCGGGTGGTGTTCGACCCCGCGGTGATCTCCTACGAGCAGCTGCTGAAGACCTTCTGGGAGTCGCACGACCCGACCCAGGGCAACCGCCAGGGCAACGACGTCGGCACCCAGTACCGGTCCGCGGTCTACACCCACTCCCCCGCCCAGGCGGCGTCCGTGGCCGCCACCCGGGACGCCTTCCAGCCTGAGCTCACCGCGCTCGGCCTCGGCCCGGTGACCACCGAGATCGCCCCGGCCGGCCCGTTCTACCCCGCCGAGCCGTACCACCAGCAGTACCTGTCGGACGCCAAGAACCCGAACGGCTACTGCGGCCTCGGCGGCACCGGTGCCAGCTGCCCCATCGGCGTGGCCCGGACCACCGAGGGCTGAGCCCGCGGGTCCCTCCGGCTTTCCGCCGCCTCCCGGCGGGCGCAGACTGGAAGGACCAGTAGGGCGGCCCCGCCACCCCTCCTGGTGGCGGGGCCGCCTCGTCCCCGAGGAGCCCCTCATGGCCGGCCTCATGCGCAGAAGCTTCGACACCGATCCCGAGGAAGTCCGCCCGTTCGAGGGCGGCAAGGGAGAGGTGCGCCTGGTCAACCTGGACGGCGGTGCCGTCGGACGGGGGGTGTTCGAGCCCGGCTGGCAGTGGTCGAAGCACGTCAGGCCCATCGCGCAGACCGACAGCTGTCAGGCCGCCCACGTCGGCTACGTCGTCTCCGGCCGGATGGCGATCGCCATGGACGACGGCGAGGAGGCCGAGTTCGGCCCCGGCGACTTCATGATCTGCCCGCCCGGCCACGACGCCTGGGTGGTGGGCGACGAGCCGGCGGTCATCCTGGACTGGCAGGGCTTCGGCGACTACGCCAAGCGCGGCTGAGCACCCCGCGGCGCCCCGGACGCGGGTCAGGCCCGCCGGACCTCGTGCATGAAGCACCCGAAGTGCAGCGCGCGGACGTGCACCACGGCCACCTCCGGATCGGCGAGCAGGGCCGCCGCGCCCGCCTCGGCGGTCTCCGGGACGACCGGCACGCCGCCCAGGATGTGCCCGCGCCGGTCGTACGCGCGCAGCACCCGCTCGCTGCCGTGGAACCCGGTCGGCCAGCCGTCCCCGCCGACGCCCGCGCACGGCCCGTCGTGCACGAAGACCGGGCCGACCTCGTCGTACGGGCCCGGTTCGGCCCCCGTCTCGGCGGCCCAGCGGCGCAGCGGCGCGTAGGAGACCAGGGCGATCCGGTCCCCCGGCAGGCCCTTGCTCAGGCAGCAGCGCAGCGGGGCGCCGCCGGTCTCGTCGACGGACCGGACCGGCGGGCGGCCCGCGTCGTCGCGGACCAGCAGGGAGCGGTGGACGCCCGGGTCGATCGGGCGGACGGCCAGGGCGGGCGTGGTGGTTGTCGTCATGCCGTCCACCCTGCCGCCGGAGCCGCGCCGGGTCCGGCGGGTTTCGGTCGTCGCGTTCGGCGGCGCCGGGAGGTCCGGCCCGCCCGGGACGGGGCCTGCGGCGGGGCCCGTGACGGGCCCGCGGCGGGGGTCAGACGGCGCTGGCGGCCTTCCAGTCGGCCCAGTCCATGTTCCAGCCGTTGAGGCCGTTGGACGGCACCACGGTCTTGTCGCCGGAGTTCACGACCTCGACGACGTCGCCGATCATCGAGCTCTTGAAGAACCTGGCGCCGTCGGCGCCCTGGTCCTGCCCGCCCTTGACGTCCCGCAGGCCGATGCAGCCGTGGCTGGTGTTCTGGCTGCCGAAGATCGACGGCGAGGACCAGTAGTTGCCGTGGATGAAGGTGCCGGAGGTGCTGAGCCGCTGGGCGTGCGGCACGTCCGGGATGTCGTACTCGCTGCCGAGGCCGACGGTCTGCGAGTTCATCCGGGTCTGCTGGTACTGCTCGGTGATCACCATCTTGCCGCCCCAGGTGCGGAACTCGGGCGAGCCGCCGGAGATCGCGTAGACGGCGCTGACCTGGCCGTCGGTGGTGACGGTGAGCTTCTTGGTGGCGAGGTCGGCGACGCTGGTCTGCGCCCGGCCGACGGTGAAGCGGACGTCCTTGGACTGGGTGCCGTAGACGCCCTTGGCGCCCTGGACGTCCTTGAGCCTGAGCTTGACGGTCACCTTGGTGCCCTTGGCCCAGTACTGCTGCGGCCGGAAGTCGAGGCGGGTGCTGGAGAACCAGTGCCCGACGATCTCGACGCCCGGCTCGGCTATGACGGTGATCGCCTGCTGGACGGTCCTGCGGTCGGTGACCGGCTTGCTGAAGTTGATCGAGACGGGCATGCCGACGCCGACGACCGAGCCGTCCTCGGGGGTGAAGTAGCCGACGAAGGTGTTGGCCGGGGTCGCCGTGGTGAAGACGGCGTTGGCGTCGGCCTCCAGCTTGTCCTTGTCGGTGGCGGCGGCGGTCACGGTGTACTTGGTGCCGCTGGCCGGCGCGGCGGCCGAGGTCCAGCCGGTGCCGTCGGCGGAGAGCTGGCCGGCCAGGGCCTTGCCGGTGGAGTCGGTGACCTTGACGGCGGTGAGGGTGCCGTTCGCGACGGTGACCTTGACCGGGTCGCTGAAGCTGGCCGAGGTGGCGCCGTCGGCGGGCGTGACGGTGATCACGGCGACCGAGGTCTTCGGCGTGCTGGTGGCGCTGGGCGTCGCCTGGCCGCCGCCCGTACCCGCGCCCGTGGTGCCGGTGGCCGTGCCACCCGTGCTGCCGCCGCTGCCGCTGCCGGTGCCAGGACCGCCGCTGCCTCCGGCCCCGCTCTCGCCGCCCTTGGTGTCGTTGCAGGCCGCCAGCAGCAGGACCGGGGCCCCGATGAGACCGGCCAGCACACCGCGCCGGCTCCAGCTGCCTCCGGCCGACCGGCCCTGACCGTCCCCTGCCGCCACGTCGCCCACTCCCTGCTCATCATCCGGGCATTACGGATAGAGAAACGCAATCCATGCGTTCACGGTTCCATCACCAACGGGTAGCGATCGTACGAGATGACGAAACTTACCGCCAAATATGGACAAAACGCCCGGTCTGCGAAGGCAGACCGGGCGATCACGGGCCGTGACGGACAGGCCCTACTGGGCGGGCCCTACTCGGCGGGCTCCTCCACGGTGTACTCGTCCCACTCGTCGCCCTCGGGATCGAAGTCGGTCTTCGCGGACTCCCAGGTCGCCGAGGCGAGCTCGACGCCCGGAACGTCGCCGAGCAGCGCCACCGGGTCGATGAAGTGGGCGAGCGAACCCGACGGGTCCACCTCGATGGCCTCGACGGACTGCGCGCGCTCGTCGTCGTCGAGGTACTCGTCCACCGCCACCTGCTGCAGGGCCGCCGCCTTCAGCGCCCCCTCGTCGGTGATCTCGGCGATGAGCTCGATGTTGAGCCGGACGTAGCGGGGAGCGTCCTGGCCGGTCGTGTCAGTGCTGGTCATGCGTGCGAGATTACGGGAAGGGCCGGCCCCTCCGGAGAGGGACCGGCCCTGCCGCCTCCGCCGGACTCCCCCACCCGGGAGTCGCGGAGACGCGCCAAGCGGCGCGGTTGCCGCGGGAGCCGCCGCACCCTGCGGTCCGGCCGGAGCCGGGCAGGGGCGGGACGACGGCGTCTCCCGCGGGCAAGGACACCGCCGGCCGGGTCAGGGCCGGCCGTCGTGCCCGGAGACGATCGGCGCCGCCGGGGAGCCGCTCCCGGACCGTCGTCGTCGCCTCACTCGGCGTCTTGCCGTTGACCACAACGATGGCGCAGCGTTGTTAAGCGCGTGCTGCGCGCAGGTGACGCGGGTGTACCAGTTCGCCCGGAAACGGAACCTCAGCCGTCCGGTCGGGGAGGGCGGCTGACCGGGCCTCAGTGCCCGGCGCGGCTGCCGGCCAGGAATCCGAGCAGGTCCTGGCGGGTGACGATGCCCTGCGGCTTGCCCTCCACCAGCACCACCGCGGCGTCGGCCTTCTCCAGCACCGACATCAGGTTGGTGACGGTCTCGCCCGAGCCGACCACCGGCAGCGGCTTGGACATCACCTTGTCCAGCGTGTCGCTCAGCTGGATCTCGTTCGCGAAGACGCCCTCCAGGAGCAGCTTCTCCGCCACCGAGCCGATCACCTCGCCGGCCATGATGTCCGGGTGGCCGGCCCCCGGCGAGACCACCGGCATCTGCGAGACGCCGTACTCGCGGAGCACCCGGACCGCCTCGGCGACGGTCTCGCTGGGGTGCATGTGGACGAACTGCGGGATGCCCTCGTGCTCGATGGCGTCCTTGCGGGCCAGCACCTCGCCGATGTGCGCCTCGTCGGTGGCGGACGGCAGGAAGCCGTAGTCGGCCATCCAGTCGTCGTTGAAGATCTTCGACAGGTAGCCGCGGCCGCCGTCCGGCAGCAGCACGACGACCACGTCGTCCGGGCCCAGCTTCTTGGCGACCTCCAGCGCGGCGACGACCGCCATGCCGCAGGAGCCGCCGACCAGCAGGCCCTCCTCCTTGGCGAGGCGGCGGGTCATCTGGAAGGAGTCCTTGTCGGAGACCGCGACGATCTCGTCGGCGACACCCCGGTCGTAGGCGGTCGGCCAGAAGTCCTCACCGACGCCCTCGACCAGGTACGGACGGCCGGTGCCGCCGGAGTAGACCGAACCCTCCGGGTCGGCGCCGACCACCTTGACCTTGCCGCCGGACGCCTCCTTCAGGTAGTTGCCGGTGCCCGAGATGGTGCCGCCGGTGCCGACGCCGGCCACGAAGTGGGTGATCTTCCCGTCGGTCTGCTCCCAGAGCTCCGGACCGGTGGAGTGGTAGTGCGAGGCCGGGTTGTCCGGGTTGGAGTACTGGTCCGGCTTCCAGGCGTTGGGGGTCTCGCGGACCAGGCGGTCGGACACGTTGTAGTAGGAGTCCGGGTGCTCGGGGGCGACGGCGGTCGGACAGACGACCACCTCGGCGCCGTACGCGCGCAGGGTGTTGATCTTGTCGGTGGACACCTTGTCCGGACAGACGAAGATGCACCGGTAGCCCTTCTGCTGGGCCACGATCGCCAGGCCGACGCCGGTGTTGCCGGAGGTCGGCTCGACGATGGTGCCGCCGGGCTTCAGGGCGCCCGAGGCCTCGGCGGCCTCGATCATGCGCATCGCGATCCGGTCCTTCACCGAGCCTCCGGGGTTGAAGTACTCGACCTTCGCGAGCACGGTCGCGCTGATCCCCTCGGTGACCTTGTTCAGCTTGACCAGTGGCGTGTTGCCGACCAGGTCGATGATCGAGTTGTGGTACCGCACGGGGGTCCTCCCGGTCTGTGGGCATGCGAGTGCTTTTCGGTACTGCAAAGCCTAGGCCGTGCCATCGACCCCGGCCCGCCCCTTCCTCCCCGCCCTGCACCCCGGCCACACCGGGGGCGTCCCGCCCCTCTTCCGCACCCGCGCACCGGGCGCCGCCCGGACCGGCTCCCGGCGGTCCGGGCAGCGCCCCCGCCGCACCGTTCCGGTCCGGGGACCGGCCGGAAGCCGGCCCCGGCCCGGCCTCCCCGCCCCGCTCCCGGTGCCACGAACGGCCCACCCCCGTCGTAGCCCGGCGCCAACCCGGGTAGGAGGGGTGTACACGCATCGGCAACGGCCCCGTCGGGGCGGCACGAGGACGCGAAGGGGGTACCGGATGCCAGGGGCACACGAGTCGCGGGCCCGGGTGGCGCGCCGGATCGCCACCGCGGCGGCGTACGGCGGAGGCGGGCTCGGCCTGCTGGGCGTGGGCCTCGTCGGCCTGCTGCTGACCGAGAGCAAGCTGGCCGTCCAGGCCATCGGCGTCCTGGAGGGCGATCCGCCCCGGGCCGACGGCGTCTACGGCGAGGCGTTCGCCGACGCCTCGGCCGGTTCGCGGCCCCCTCTGGTGCTGGCCTTCCTCGGGGACTCCACCGCCGCCGGCCTCGGCGTGCTGCGGGCCCGGGACACCCCGGGCGCGCTGCTCGCCGCGGGCCTGGCCTCGGTGGCCGAGCGCCCGGTCCGGCTGGTCAACGTGGCGTTCTCCGGCGGCCGGTCCGCCGACCTGGCCGGCCAGCTGGACCTGGCCCTGCCGCACCGCCCGGACATCGCCGTGATCATGGTCGGGGCCAACGACGTGACCCGGCACAGCCCGGCCCAGCTCGCGGTGCGCCAGCTCGGCGAGACGGTCGCGGCGCTGCGGGCGACCGGCTGCGAGGTGGTGGTCGGGACCTGCCCGGATCTCGGCACGATCAAGCCGGTCCACCCGCCGCTGCGCTGGGTGGCCCGCCGGCTCAGCCGCCAGCTGGCCGCCGCGCAGACCATCGCCGTGGTGGAGGCCGACGGCCGGACGGTCTCGCTGGGCTCGCTGCTCGGGCCGGAGTTCGCCGCCCGCCCCGAGATGTTCGCCGCCGACCGCTACCACCCGTCGGCCCAGGGGTACGCGACGGCCGCGATGGCCGTGCTGCCCTCCGTCTGCGCCGCGCTGGGCCTCTGGCCGGAGGAGGAGCGGCCGGCCGGCCGGGTGCCGGGCGAGACGGTGCTGCCGGTGGCGGTGGCCGCGGCGGCAGCGGCGGGGCGGTCCGGCACCGAGGTGGCGGCGGTCGGCACCGAGGGCGCGGTCCGGCGCTGGGCGCTGCTGCGGAACCGGCTGCGGATCGGCCTTCCCGGCTCCTGGGCGGTCTCGGACCCCGACACCGGGCGGACCGCCGGGCCCGCCCCCGCACGGGGGCCCGGGCAGGGCCCGGCGCGGGCCGCGGCGCCCGGTCCGGCACAGGGCCCGGCGCACGCCCCCGCGAAGGCCGCCCCGGCGCAGGCCGCGGACGACGGGAACACGTCGGCCAGCTCACACGCCGGGGCGGGTGACGCCTGACCTACCAGGCGGTAACTTTCCTACCCGGGCGTCCGTCGTCCGGCCCGCGCCCACCCGGCCCGGGGCCGCCCCGGGCACCCGTAGCCGAAGGTCACCCAGCGAGGAGCCCGCCATGCCCGAAGCCGTCATCGTCAGCGCCGCCCGTTCGCCGATCGGCCGGGCCTTCAAGGGCTCCCTCAAGGACGTCCGCCCCGACGACCTGACCGCGCACGTCATCGGCGCCGCGCTCGCCAAGGTGCCCCAGCTCGACCCCCGCGAGATCGACGACCTGATGCTCGGCTGCGGCCTGCCCGGCGGCGAGCAGGGCCACAACCTGGCCCGCATCGTGGCCGTGCAGATGGGCATGGACTACCTGCCCGGCACCACCGTCACCCGTTACTGCTCGTCCTCGCTGCAGACCACGCGGATGGCGCTGCACGCGATCAGGGCCGGCGAGGGCGACGTCTTCCTCTCGGCCGGCGTGGAGACCGTCTCGCGCAGCGTGAACGGCACCTCGGACCTGCCCGGCACCACGAACCCGCTCTTCGACGAGGCCCAGGCCCGCACCGCCGAGCGCGCGGCGCAGGGCGGCGGCGAGTGGCACGACCCGCGCGAGGACGGCCTGCTGCCGGACGCCTACCTCGCCATGGGCCAGACCGCCGAGAACCTGGCCGCGCTCAAGGGCATCACCCGCGCCGAGCAGGACGAGTTCGGCGTCCGCTCGCAGAACCTCGCCGAGGCCGCCATCCGGGCCGGCTTCTGGGAGCGCGAGATCACCCCCGTGACGCTGCCCGACGGCACCGTCGTCTCCGCGGACGACGGCCCGCGCGCCGGCGTCACGCTGGAGGGCGTCTCGGGCCTCAAGCCGGTGTTCCGCCCGGACGGCACCGTGACCGCCGGTAACTGCTGCCCGCTGAACGACGGCGCCGCGGCGCTGGTCGTCATGTCCGACACCAAGGCCCGCGAGCTGGGCATCACCCCGCTCGCCCGGGTGGTCTCCACCGGGGTCAGCGCACTCTCCCCCGAGATCATGGGCTACGGCCCGGTCGAGGCCTCGAAGCAGGCCCTCAGGCGGGCCGGCCTGACCATCGGCGACATCGACCTGGTCGAGATCAACGAGGCCTTCGCCGCCCAGGTCATCCCGTCCTACCGCGACCTCGGCGTCGACCTGGACCGACTGAACGTCAACGGCGGCGCCATCGCGGTCGGCCACCCCTTCGGCATGACGGGCGCCCGGATCACCACCACCCTGATCAACTCCCTGCAGTGGCACGACAAGCAGTTCGGCCTGGAGACCATGTGCGTCGGTGGCGGCCAGGGCATGGCGATGGTCGTCGAGCGGCTCAGCTGACCGCTCCGGCGTCAACCCCCAAGGGTCCAGACCACCCGTTTGGAGTGACGCTGCGTAATTGAGGGCCGGATCACACCGAAAGGTCGATCCGGCCCTCGATTCATTCATTTCCGGGCCGAAAATCGACAGTGCGGAGCGGATCAACTCCGCAGCGTAGAACGGTGTTACCTAACAATTTGGGGACAAGGAGGAAAGTCGCTGACAAATTGGACATTCACCCCTGCGGTAACACGGCCGCATGCGGCAATGTGGAGACGTAACCCCGTTCCACTCCTCCCTAGGAGTACGTTCCGTGAGCGTCGTCTACGCCATCCTGCTGCTGATCCCGATCGCCCTGTCGACCACCGTCCTGTTCCACCTCCGGGGAATCTCCCGCCGTCTGGACGCGCAGGCCGCGGCCGCCGACCACCCCGCCGCGGTCGACGAGGCCGCGATACGCCGGGCCGTCGCCGAGGCACTGGCCGCCGACCGCGAGCGGGAGATCACCGAGGCCCGGGCGTTCTGGGCCGAGCAGGAGGCCCGCGCGGCCGAGGACGCGCCGCTGTTCGACTCCCCCTTCACCGGCGTCCTCAGCAGCACCGAGGAGTGGCCGCTCTTCTTCCCCCGGCCGACCGGGCCGCAGGAGGCCGCCGACAACGCCGGCACCATGGACCCGGAGTTCGGCGAGGCGCTGCGCTCCGCCCTGGAGGACCTGATCAACGAGGGCGGCGCCCACCCGGCCGATCCCGTCACCGAGGGCGGCAGCCCGCTGCGCCCCGGCCACCCGGCCGGCCACCCGGCCGGTGGCCCGGCCGGCGAGACCGCCGGGGACGCCCGGGCCCGGCGCGAGGCCGACCTGCTGGCCACCGGGCTGGAGGCCGGGCTGCTGGACGCCGGCTCGGCCGTCGAGGAGGCCCCGGTGGCCGCCCCCGACCCGCGCCGCCACCCCTCGCACCCCGACTTCGTGCCCAGCCAGGCACCGTCCCGCGAGTGGACCGACACCCGGCTGACCGCGCTCGCCGAGGAGGGCACCGCCCTGGTCGACGTCCGCCCCGGCCCGCTCGGCACCCTGGACGTCTACGCCTTCGCCGACGGCACCACGCTCTGCGTGGCCCCGGGCGACCGCGAGGCCGCGTACCGGCTGATCGACGCCGTACGGGCCGGTGAGAACGTCCGGCTGCTCGGCGGCTCCCGGTTCTCCGGCTCCTACTCCCTGACCTTCTCCACCGACGAGGACGCCGTGTACGTGCTCGCCGACCGGGTGGTGGCCAGCATCTGACGCAGCGGCGGGAAGGCCGGCCGGGTCAAGGGGTTACCGACCCGGCCGGCCTTCGGCGTGTCCGGGACCGGCGCGGCCCGGCGAGGGCCCGGACGAGGGCCCGGCCCGGCCCCGGCGCGGCAGGCTCCCGGTGACGTTCCCGGCGGGGCACTCGCCCGTCCCGCTCAGTGGCAGAGCGCGGCCGCCCGCGCCACCCGGGCCGACGCCTCGGCCCGGACCGCCGCGACCGTCGACGGCCCGCCGAGCTCCGCCGGCAGCGCCACCCCGTCGTCCCCGGGCAGCCCGGCCAGTGCCGCCACCAGGTCGTGCCCGGTCACCGCGAGCTGGTCGCCGACCGCGAACGCCCCGGCCTCCGGGAGTTCCCGCACCGGCCCGCCCTCGACCGCCCGCGCCGCCGCGGCCAGCCACCGGGCCAGGGCCAGCGCGGCCGCCGCCCGCGACGCGTGGCCGGGGACCACACCGTGCAGCCGGCTCTGCGGCATCGAACGGAACCGGTCCGCCAGGGCGTCGACCGCCTCGGCCAGGGTCTTCTCATCGGACATGCCGCGAGCATACGGCGCGGCCCGCGAGCGCCCGTACGCGAAAGCCGCCGGGCCCCGGAGCGAGTGCTCCGGGGCCCGGCGGCCGTGTGCGCACGAGGCGCGAGAGGCGTCCGCGAGGACCGGCGGCTAGTCGTCGCCGCGCAGGATCGCGATGAGCCGCAGCATCTCGATGTAGATCCAGACCAGCGAGAGGGTGAGCCCGAAGGCGGCCCGCCAGGACTCCTTCTGCGGCGCGCCCTGCGCGATGGCCTCCTCGATGGCGGCGAAGTCCAGCGAGAGGAAGAAGGCGCCGAGGGCGATCCCGATCAGGCCGACCACGATGCCCAGCGGGCCGGAGCGCAGGCCCATGTCCGCGCCGAACAGCGACGCGACCATGTTGATCATCAGCAGCAGCACGAAGCCCATCGCGATCGCGATGCCGATCCGCGTGTAGCGCGGGGTGACCCGGATCCGGCCGGTCTTGTAGGCGATCAGCATCGCCGCGAAGACCGCCGCGGTGCCCAGGACCGCCTGGATCGCGATGCCCGGCAGGGCGGCGTTGAGCATCTTGGTGATCGCACCGAGCGCGAAGCCCTCCAGGGCCGCGTAGGTGAGGATCAGCGGCGGGCTGACGCTCCGCTTGAACGAGACCACCATGCCGACCACGAAGGCGACCAGACCGGCGCCGATGGCGAGGCCGTAGTTGCGGTCCGGCAGGAGGAACCAGGCCAGGCCGCCACCGGCGACCAGGGTGAGCAGCGTCATCGCGGTGCGCGCGACCACGTCGTCGAGCGTCATCCGGCCCGTCGCCAGCGGACCGGCCGACGGAGCCCGGTACATCTCGACCAGCTGGTCGTCGGTCAGCGGAGCCTGGCCCTGCGGCTGCTGCGCGTAGGGGCTGCCGGCGTACGGGTTGTTCCCGTACGGGTTGTTGCCGTACGGGTTGGTGGCGGACGGGCCCCCGGCCGACGGGGTCTGGGTCGTCCCGAATCCCGCGTAGCCGGACTCGCGGGTGAAGGACCCTTCCCGCGAGAAGACCGGGTTGCTGCTTCTCATTGCTCATTCCCTCCGTGGCGGTACTGCACCGCCCGTCACAAGGGTAATGGCTTGGCAAAAAAACCAACATCCGCCGCGAGGAGGATCCGGCGGGAACGTGCGGCGGGGGACGTCCGGCGGGGACGCCGGTCGGCGTCCCCGCGAGTCGGTCGGTGCCCGGAGCCGGACTCGAACCGGCACGGCCTCACGGCCAAGCAGTTTTAAGCTGCCCGTGTCTGCGTTCCACCATCCGGGCGTCCTGCGGACCCGGCCTCGCCTGCGGACCGGAGAGCAGCGCTCCGCCCCCGTACGGGCCACCCCTGAGCCTAGTATCCCGGCCTCCCCTTTCGCATGTTCCGAGCCAGGGAAGTTGTCATGTTTCCTTGCCATCTGACGAACAGTTCGTGATTTGGCCACCCAGGGCGTGCGATCCGGCCACCGGCCCTCCGGTCAGGGTCGGTGTCATACCGCAGGAGGAGGGCGTCAGCTGGGCGTACGCCCAGCGGTGGTCAGGCCAACCGTCCGGCGGAGCGACGAGAAACCATGATCACGTGGCCGAGCATGGAGGTACGGCTGGACACCCCCGGAAGGGGCCCGGCCGGCCAACGACTTCCCCGGCGCCGTCCGGGCCCGTCCTGCCCGCGACCCCAAGGAGCACCCCGTGACCACGTCGACCGCAACCGCCGTCCGCACCGGCCGGGCGGCCGCCCGCGCCACCGGCCTCAACAAGGTCTACGGGGAGGGCGAGACCCGCGTCGTCGCCCTCGACAACGTCAGCGTCACCTTCCCGCAGGGCGAGTTCACCGCCATCATGGGCCCCTCCGGCTCCGGCAAGTCCACCCTCATGCACTGCATGGCCGGCCTCGACACCGTCTCCTCCGGCTCCTCCACCATCGGCGACACCGAACTCGTCGGCCTCAAGGACAAGCAGCTCACCCAGCTGCGCCGCGACCACATCGGCTTCGTCTTCCAGGCGTTCAACCTCCTCCCCACCCTCACCGCCCTGGAGAACATCACCCTCCCGATGGACATCGCCGGCCGCAAGGCCGACAAGCAGTGGCTGGACCGCGTCGTGGACACCGTCGGCCTCTCCGGCCGCCTCTCCCACCGCCCCAGCCAGCTCTCCGGCGGCCAGCAGCAGCGCGTCGCCTGCGCCCGCGCCCTCGCCTCCAAGCCCGACATCGTCTTCGCCGACGAACCCACCGGCAACCTCGACTCCCGCTCCGGCGCCGAGATCCTCTCCTTCCTGCGCAACTCCGTCCGCGAACTCGGCCAGACCGTCGTCATGGTCACCCACGACCCCGTCGCCGCCGCCTACGCCGACCGCGTCGTCTTCCTCGCCGACGGCCGCATCGTCGACGAACTCCACCAGCCCACCGCCGACACCGTCCTGGACCGCATGCGCCGCTTCGACGCCAAGGGCCGCACCAGCTGACACCGCGACAGCCGACCGCCCCCTCACCGACCCCAGGACACCCGGGAAACCCCATGTATCGCACCGCACTGCGCAACGTGCTGGCCCACAAGGGCCGACTGCTGATGACGGCGCTCGCCGTCATGCTCGGCACCGCCTTCGTCGCCGGCACCATGGTCTTCTCCGACACCTTCGGCAAGGCCATGCGGGACAGCAACTCCAAGAGCTACTCGGACGTGGCGGTCCAGGTCGTCGACAACTCCGCCGGAGCCACCGCCAGCGCCCGGGAGAAGAGCGAGAAGAGCCCGGCGACCCTGACCGACGCGACCGTCCAGCAGCTCGCCGCGCTGCCCGGCGCCGCCTCGGCCCGCGGCGTGGTGAGCGGCTTCACCGGCGTCGCCGACAAGGACGGCACCCTGATCGGCCAGGCCTGGTCGGCCAAGGGCGGCAACTTCGCGCCCGGTCCGGACGGCAAGGACACCCGGTACCCGATGGTCGAGGGCCAGGGCCCGAAGACGGCCAAGGAGATCGCCCTCGACCGGAAGACCGCCGACAAGGCCGGCTACAAGGTCGGCGACACCGTCCGGGTCGGCTCCAACGGCCCGGTCGTCGAGGCGAAGCTCACCGGCGTCTTCACCACCGACGACCCGGTGGTCAGCACCGGCGGCACGCTCACCCTGTTCGACCGCGCCACCGCCCAGCAGCTGCTGCTGGAGCCCGGCCGCTACAGCGGCATCGTGCTCACCGCGAAGCCCGGCACCGCCCAGGACGCCCTGCTCTCCCAGGTCGACGAGAAGCTCAAGCCCGGCCAGCAGATCGAGGTCCGCACCGGCGAGCAGCTCAAGGCCGAGGAGGAGCGGATGATCACCAGCGGCACCGAGGGCATGCGCATGATGCTGCTCTCATTTGCCGCGATCTCGCTCTTCGTCGGCATCTTCATCATCGCCAACACCTTCACCATGCTGGTCGCCCAGCGCACCAAGGAGCTGGCACTGCTCCGCGCGATCGGCGCCAGCCGCAAGCAGGTCACCCGGTCCGTCCTGGTCGAGGCCCTGGCGATCGGCACCGTGTCGGCGCTGGCCGGCCTGGTCGCCGGTGTCGGCATCGGCGCCGGGATGCAGTCCCTGATCGCCTCGCTGGGCGACGGCATGCCGACCGGTTCGCTGGTCATCAAGCCGCTGACCGTCGCGGTCACCCTGGTCGTCGGCGTCCTGGTCACGGTGCTCTCCGCCCTGATGCCCGCCATGCGCGCCTCCCGGATCGCCCCGGTGGCCGCGATGAGCAGCGGCGACCAGCCGGCCTCCCAGAAGTCGCTGGTGGTCCGGAACGTGATCGGCTCGCTGCTGGCCGCCGGTGGCATGGCGCTGGTCGCCTTCGGCGCGGCCAAGGGCAACTCCGACGGCCGGATCCCGGTCGCGATCGGCGCCGTGCTCACCGTCCTCGGCGTCTTCATCCTGCTGCCGCTGCTCTCCCGCCCGATGATCGCGCTGGTCGGCCCGGTCCTCGGCCGGCTGTTCGGCATGCCGGGCAAGCTGGCCCGGCAGAACGCGGTGCGCAACCCGCGCCGCACCGCGGCCACCGCGGCCGCGCTCACCATCGGCATGACCCTGGTCACCGGGCTGACGGTGATCGGCGCCTCGGTCTCCGACACGCTCGACAAGGCCGTCACCAGCTCGATGAAGGCCGACTTCCTGGTCTCGGCCGCCAACGGCATGAGCCTGTCCGACAAGGTCCCGGGCGAGATCGCCAAGGCCCCGGGCGTGACCGCCTCCTCGCCGCTGACCACCGTCTACTGGGAGCTCAACGGCACCTCCAAGGCGATCACCGGCCTGAACGCGGACACCTTCGACAAGCTGGTGTCCGTCGAGCTGAAGAGCGGCTCCGTCGCGGCCGTCGGCAAGGGACAGCTGCTGGTCGACGAGGACGTCGCGAAGAAGTTCGGCGTCACCACCGGCTCGACGATGAACGTCACCTTCCCCGACGAGACCACCGGCACCCTGACCGTCGGCGGCGTCTACACCAAGGGCGGCCTGCTGGGCCCGGTCATGCTGGCCAACAGCGAGATCGTCAAGCACGAGCCGCAGCCGTACCTGAACAACGTCCTGGTCAAGGGCGCCGACGGGGAGAGCGACAGCCTCAAGCAGTCGCTTAAGAGCGCCACCGGCGCCAACCCGGTGATCGAGGTCAAGTCCAAGCAGGACGTCCGTGACGACTTCAGCCAGATCATCACCTTCGCGCTGAACATGATGTACGGCCTGCTGGCGATGTCCGTGATCGTCGCGATCCTCGGGGTCATCAACACCCTCGCGATGTCGGTCTTCGAGCGGAAGCGCGAGATCGGCATGCTGCGGGCGATCGGCCTGGACCGCGGCGGCATCAAGCGGATGGTCCGCCTGGAGTCCGTGGTGATCTCGGTCTTCGGCGCCGGCATCGGCGTCCTGCTCGGCGCCTTCATGGCCTGGGCGATCAACGGCACGCTGAAGTCCGACCTGCAGGGCCTGACCACGGTCCTCCCGTTCGGCCAGCTGCTGATCTTCCTGGTGCTGGCCGGCCTGGTCGGCCTGGTCGCCGCCTTCTGGCCCGCCCGCCGGGCGTCCAAGCTGGACATCCTCGCCAGCATCAAGACGGACTGACCCCGGGCCGGTTCGGCACCGGACACGGAAAGGCCCCCGCCAGAGGGTTCGGCGGGGGCCTTCTCGTACTTCTCGTACTCCGCCCGACTCGCACAGCCGGCTGAGCACCACGGAGGTCGTGGTCCGGCAACGCTGCCGGGCGGAGGGCCTCCGACTCATACCCCGGTGCTCCCACACCGGGGTCCGCAGTCGCCTACTTGCTGCCGGCGAGCTCCTTGTCGGCAGCAGGCTTGGCGGCCTCGGCGGGCTTGGCGGCCTCGACCGGCTTGGGCGCGGGCGCCGCGGCCTCCTGGAACGCCTCGAACGGCTTCTCCATCTGCGACAGGCCGACGGCCTCGCGCTTCAGGAAGACGGCCAGGGTCCAGTCGGTGAAGACGCGGACCTTGCGGTTCATGGTGGGGACCATGGCGCCGTGGTACAGGCGGTGGAACCACCAGGCCGGACGGCCCTTCAGCTTGTACTTGCCGAAGAGGATCGCCACGCCCTTGTGCAGGCCGAGACCGGCGACCGCACCCAGGTTCTTGTGCTTGTACTCCTGCTGCGGGAACCCGCGCATGCCGGAGATGACGTTGTCACCGAGGACGGCGGCCTGGCGGACGGCGTGCTGCGCGTTCGGCGGGCACCAGGCACCCTCGCCGGCGGCGAGGTCCGGCACCTGGGCGTTGTCGCCGGCGGCCCAGACGTAGTCGAAGCCCTGGACCTGCAGGGTCGGCGCGGTGTCGACGTGGCCGCGGGGGCCCAGCGGCAGACCGAACTCGGCCAGCACCGGGTTCGGCTTCACGCCGGCAGTCCACACGATGGTGGAGGCGTCCGCCTCGACGCCGTTCTTCAGCACGACGTGCTGGTCGACGCAGGAGTCCATCGAGGTCTCGATGTAGATCTCGATCTGACGCTCTTCGAGCTTCTCCTTGGTCCACAGACCGAGGTCCGGGCCCATCTCCGGGAGGATGCGGTTGGCCGCCTCCACCAGGATGAAGCGCATGTCGTCGCGGCTGACCGTCTTGTAGATCTTGGCGGCGTCGCGCGCCATGTCCTCGATCTCGGCGATCGTCTCGACGCCGGCGAAGCCGCCGCCGACGACGACGAAGGTCAGCGCCTTGCGGCGGATCGCCTCGTCGGTGGTGGACTCGGCCTTGTCCAGCTGCGCCATGACGTGGTTGCGGAGGCTGATGGCCTCCTCCACGGTCTTCATGCCGATGCCGTGCTCCGCCAGACCCGGGATCGGGAAGGTGCGGGAGACCGAGCCGGTCGCGACGACCAGGTACTCGAAGGGCAGCTCGTACGAGTCGCCGGCCGCGGGCTGGATGGTGGCGACCTTACGGGCGTGGTCCACACCGGTGACCGCACCGGTGAGCACCTCCGCCTGCTTGAGGGCGCTGCGCAGCGGCGCGACGAGGTTGCGGGGCGCGACGTTGCCGCCGGCCGCCTCGGGGAGGAAGGGCAGGTACGTCATGTACGACCGCGGGTCGACGACCGTGACGGTCGCTTCGCCGTAACGCATCTTCTTGAGGATGCGCATCGCGGCATACAGGCCGACGTAACCACCGCCGACAATGAGGATGCGAGGACGCTCCGTGGTGCTCATATCCGAAAGTATCCAGCACCGTTCGGAGCAGCCTTCGTGAGCCCGCTCACAAGCTTCTGGACACCCCGTGCTACACTTCGCGCCCCCAAAATCGCTTCCCGGTCGACTCCTCGCGGCCCGTCCGACCCCTCCGTGAGCACGTCCGTTCGAACGGCCCCGCTGAGCAGCAACGATCCGTACGGGGCCCGGGTTCCCCCACAGGATTTCGATTTTCAAACCTCTGGCGGGACGGGACCTGCGATCCAGCGGCTGTCATGCCGGGCGGGCCTTCGGTCCCACATATCGGACGGACCGGGCCCGTCCCCGGGGCGAATGACGGGATCTCCATGTGAAGAAATTCACGAACTTTCCCGCACGGCCCCGGGCGCGCCCCGGCCCCGGCACCCGCAACGGGGTGCCGGGGCCGGGAAAACGGCGTGGCAGGGGGGGCGGGGCCCGGTCAGGAAACGATGCTCCAGGCGATCCCGTCCAGGATGTCGTGCTCGCTGACGACCACCTCGGCGGCGCCGGTCCGCTCCATGATCTCCAGCAGTTCCAGCGCTCCGGCGGCGATCACGTCCACCCGGCCCGGATGCATCGACGGGATGGCCGCCCGCTCCGCGTGGGTGGCGCGCAGCAGCCGCTCGGCGATCGCGGCCACCTCGGCGCGGCTCATCCGCGAGTGGTGGATCGCCTCGGAGTCGTACCGGGGGAGGTCCTGGGCGATGGCCGAGAGGGTGGTCACCGTGCCCGCCAGGCCGACCAGGGTGGCCGCACCGGTCAGCGGGACGCTCTCCGCCGCCCGGTCCAGCTCGGCCCGGACGTGCGCCCGCGCCTCCTCGACCTGCTCCGCCGAGGGCAGCTCGGCGCCGCCGAAGTGCCGCTCGGTCAGCCGGACGCAGCCGATGTCCACCGAACGCGCGGCCCGCACGTCCTCGTCCCCGAGCACGAACTCGGTCGAGCCGCCCCCCAGGTCGAAGACCAGGTACGGCGCCGGGAACTGACCGCCGGTGAACTCCTTGGTGGCGCCGACGAACGAGAGGTGCGCCTCCTCCTCGCCGCTGACGACCTCGGGCTCCACGCCCAGGACGGCGCGCACGCCCTCGATGTACTCGGCGCTGTTCTCGGCGTCCCGGGAGGCGCTGGTCGCCACGAAGCGGATCCGCCCGGGGTCCACCCCGAAGCCGGACACGACCTCCGCGTACTCCCGGCAGGCCGCGAAGGTGCGGGCCAGCGCGTCCGGGTGCAGTCGGCCGGTCCGGTCCACGCCCTGGCCCAGCCGGTTGATCACCATCCGCCGGTCGAGGTCGGTGATCGCGCCGGTCTCCGGGTCGAGGTCGGCGACGAGCAGCCGGATCGAGTTGGTGCCGCAGTCGATCGCGGCGACCCTGGTGACGGTCACGCGCCGTCCTCCCCGGCCTCCTGGGAGGCCCGCTTGGCGGCGCGCTCGGCGGTCTTCTGCTCCTTGGCCGCGATCACGGCCGCATCGTCCTTCGCCTTGGCCCGGTTGCGGGCCACCCGCTCACCGGCCGCGGTGACCTCGGCGGGGGAGACGCACGGGCCCTTGGCCCACCAGTCCTCCAGCAGGCCGATCGCCTCGTCGCCGAGCGGGTTGACGCCCTCGCCGGCCGCCAGCGAGTGGCCGACCAGCACGTGCAGGCACTTGACCCGGTCCGGCATGCCGCCGGCGCTCGGGAAGCCCTCCAGCACCTCGATGGCGTCGCGCCGGGCGATGTAGTCCTCGTGCGCCTTCCGGTAGGCGGCGGCCAGCTCCGGGTCCTCGGCCAGCCGGGCGCTCTGCTCCTTCATCACGCCGTCCGCCTCCAGGGTGCCGATCAGCGAGGCGGCCTTGGGGCAGGTCAGGTAGTACAGGGTCGGGAACGGCGTGCCGTCCGGCAGCCGGGGGGCCGTCTCCACGACGTCCGGGTTGCCGCAGGGACAGCGGTGGGCCACGCCGCGCAGGCCGCGCGGGACCCGGCCGAGCTGCGCGGCGATGGCCGCGACGTCCTCGTCGGAGACGGTGGGGTGGTTCTCAGTGGTCATGGGAGGAGCTGTCTCCAGCGGGGGCGGGGGCGGGTGGTGAGGGAGGGGCGGAGGCGGCGGCCGGGGCGGCGGCAGGGGCTGCGGCGGCGTCCACCGAGTCCCAGATGCCGGCGTACCAGGGCCTGGCCGCCTTGGCCGGCCCGGTGGCCGGGCCCTGTGCGGGCGGCGGCGCGCCGACGGACGACCTGGTCGCCTCCCCGGCGGCCGGGTCCACCGCGATGTACGGGGTCTCCCCCGGCATCGCGTAGTGCAGCCGGGCGCGGGCCTGCACCTTGACGTACTCGGGGTCCTGCCAGCGGGCCTTCTCCCGGCGGAGCTGCTCGACCTGCTGCCGGGCGTGCTCGGCCTTGGCCCGCTGGGAGGAGATCTCGGAACGCTGCGAGATGAACTGCCGCGTCGGGTACGCCAGGATCGCCACCAGCGAGCAGAGCACCAGCACGAGGACGGTCGCCCGGCTCGTGAACCGAGGCCGGGCCGCCAAGCCCGGGATCCTCCAGCCTGCCATCTCCGGTGTCCCCTCCTGGTCGCGACGGTGCCCCGCCGTCCACCCTACGGGGTGAACAGGCGGGGCACCGGCGGGAGCTGTGTGTGTCAGCCCTCGTACTTGAACCGCGGGAAGGCGCCGCGGCCGGCGTACTCGGCGGCGTCGTCGAGGATCTCCTCGATGCGCAGCAGCTGGTTGTACTTGGCGACGCGCTCGGAGCGGGCCGGGGCACCGGTCTTGATCTGGCCGCAGTTGGTCGCGACGGCCAGGTCGGCGATGGTGACGTCCTCGGTCTCGCCGGAGCGGTGCGACATCATGCAGCGGTAGCCGTTGCGCTGGGCCAGCTCGACGGCGTCCAGGGTCTCGGTCAGCGAGCCGATCTGGTTCACCTTCACCAGCAGCGCGTTGGCGGTGCCGGTCTCGATGCCACGGGCCAGGCGGGCCGGGTTGGTGACGAACAGGTCGTCGCCGACGATCTGGACCTTGTCGCCCAGCTTGTCGGTCATGGCCTTCCAGCCGTCCCAGTCCGACTCGTCCAGCGGGTCCTCGATGGAGACCAGCGGGTAGGCGGCGACCAGGCCGGCGTAGTACTCGATGAGCTCGGCGGAGGTGAGCGCCTTGCCCTCGAACTGGTAGGCGCCGTCCTCGTAGAACTCGGAGGAGGCGACGTCCAGCGCCAGCGCGACGTCCTTGCCCGGCACGTAGCCGGCCTTCTGGATCGCCTCGACGATGAGGTCCAGGGCCTCGCGGTTGGAGTCCAGGTTCGGGGCGAAGCCGCCCTCGTCGCCCAGGCCGGTGGAGAGGCCGCGCTCCTTCAGCACACCCTTGAGGGTGTGGTAGACCTCGACGCCCCAGCGGACGGCCTCGGAGAAGGACTCCGCGCCGATCGGAGCGATCATGAACTCCTGGATGTCGACGTTGGAGTCCGCGTGCGAGCCGCCGTTGAGGATGTTCATCATCGGGACCGGCAGGACGTGCGCGTTCGGGCCGCCCAGGTAGCGGAACAGCGGCAGGTCGCTGGCCTCGGAGGCGGCGTGCGCGACGGCCAGCGAGACGCCCAGGATGGCGTTGGCGCCGAGCGAGGACTTGTCCGGGGTGGCGTCCAGGTCGAGCATGGCCTGGTCGATCAGGCGCTGCTCGGTGGCGTCGTAGCCGACGAGCTCCGGGCCGATCTGCTCGATGACGGCCAGGACGGCCTTCTCCACGCCCTTGCCGAAGTAGCGGTTCTTGTCACCGTCGCGGAGCTCCAGCGCCTCGAAGGCGCCGGTGGAGGCACCTGACGGGACAGCGGCGCGGCCGGTGCTGCCGTCGTCGAGGCCCACCTCGACCTCGACCGTGGGGTTGCCACGCGAGTCGAGAATCTCACGGGCTACGACGACATCGATGGACGGCACGAGGCATCTCCTAGCGGAAACAGGTTCGGCTGACGGTGGGTGCTGTCGGCCGGACGATTGCGGAGTCGTTACGACCAGAGCCTAACCGCACGGGCTCTCCGGGCCACGTCGGCCCGGGTCCCGTCTCAGCGTGTGGCACGGCTACCCGCCGGTAGTTCACCTGGTTGCCCCACGGAAGGGGGCCGGATCGGGACGAAGGGGCCGGACCCGGTCGAACCCGGCCCCCCCTCGCGATCCACCGGCGAAACGGCATCAGCCGAGGGTGAGCACCTGGCCGGGGACGATCAGGTCGGGGTCGCCGCCGACGGTGCCGCGGTTGCCGTCGTAGAGCGCCTGCCAGCCGCCGGAGACACCCTGGCCGGCGGCGATGCCGGCGAGCGTGTCGCCCGCCCGGACGGTGTAGCCGTGGCCCGCGCCCTGCTGGGCGGCCGGGGCGCTCTGGGCGGCGGCCGGACGGGCGTCCTGGACCGCGGCCTGACCGGCGTACTGCTGGTAGACGCTCTGGTGGCTGGTCCAGTACCAGCCGCCGTTGTTCTCGTACCAGAACACCTTCGCGTCGGCGTCCCAGCCGGACATGCCGGAGAAGGACGGGGCCTGCCCGTACTGCTGCACCTGCGGCCGGTCCTGCTGGGCCTGCGGCTTCGGCGCGGCGTGCTTCGGGGCCTGCTTGGCCGCCTGGGCCGGCTTCTCCTGCTGGGCCGACTTCGGCGCGGCGTGCTTCGGCGCGGTGGTCTGCGGGGCGGTGGTCTGCGGCGCGCTCGGCTGGGTGGCGGCCTGCGGGACGGCCGGCTTGGCGTCCGCCGAGGTGTCGACCGCCGCCGGGGCGCCGCCCTTGCTCAGGCCCGCCTTCTTGGAGCAGACCGGCCAGGCGCCCGGCCCCTGCGAGGCGAGGACCTTCTCGGCCACCGAGATCTGCTGCGCCTTGGAGGCCTGGTTGGCCTGCGGCGCGTACGAGGTGCCGCCGAACGCCTTCCAGGTGCTGGGCGTGAACTGCAGGCCGCCGTAGAAGCCGTTGCCGGTGTTGATGCTCCAGTTGCCGCCGGCCTCGCACTGGGCGACCGCGTCCCAGGTGGAGACCGGGGCGGCGGAGGCACCGGTGGCGCTGAGGATCGGCAGGGCCAGCCCGACACCGGCGACGCCGGCGACGGCGATGGCCTTCTCGGTCTGGGTACGACGACGATGACGGCCGGTTCCGACGAACAGCATGAAGAGGTCCCTCTCCGCACGCCTGCGAGGTGAGCTGTCGGGTTCGGACCGGGAGGTGGCCCGGCCGCGCGAGGCGGCTTCACCCCAAGCCGTGGGGGACGGCAACAAACCTGGTTCCCCCGCCCCTGCCCAGGGTCTGGTCGGTTTCCCGGGGCACGACGGGCAGGACTCGGCGTTCCGTGCTCGGGGCTCGCAGCTGCGAACTCCACGGAGAGTAGACAGATCCGTAGAGCAATCACAAGCTCATATCGTCGGTATCACACGGAAATCACGTCAGGTGATGGATCGCCCACCAACGGGGGCGCTATGTCCGGGTTGGTGACGGTTCAATCTCGCCGTCCTGCCTGGTCGGAGACCTTCCGTCAGCGTGTCGCGGGTCGCCTCACCGATCGGACGGAGCACCGGACGACTGCCCGGAAGAGGCCCTTTCGGGCATCTTCTCGGGGGTGAATTCCACGGGAAGTTCACGAAGTCCACGCATGATCAGACCACCGCGCCACCGCAGGTTCTCCGGGCTCTCGGCGAGCCGCAGGTCGGGCAGCCGGGAGAGCAGCGTGGCCAGCGCGGACCGCCCCTCCAACCGGGCCAGCGGGGCGCCGATGCAGTAGTGGATGCCGTGCCCGAAGCCCAGGTGCGGGTTGTCCGCGCGGGCCAGGTCGAGGGTGTTCTCGTCGGCGAACCGCGCCGGGTCCCGGTCCGCCGCCGCGAGCACGACCAGCACCGGGTCCCCGGCCGGGATCAGCACCCCGCCGATGGTCAGCGGGCTGGTCGCGAACCGCCACGTCGCCAGCTCCACCGGCCCGTCGTAGCGCAGGAGTTCCTCGATCCCGGTCTCCAGCAGACCACTCTCGCCACGGGCGATCGACTCCTGGAGCAGGGCGCGCTGGCCGGGATTGCGCAACAGCGCGTACGTGCCGTTGCCGATCAGGTTCACGGTCGTCTCGAACCCGGCGAAGAGCAGGATGAAGGCCATCGCCGCGGCCTCGTTCTCGGTGAGGTGCTCGCCGTGGTCACCGGCCCGGATCAGCCCGGAGATCAGGTCGTCCCCGAGGTCCGCCCGCTTGCGGTGGATCAGCTCCGCCAGGTACTCGCGCATCCGCTTCACCGCGCGCCCCACACCGCCGCGCCGGCCACCGCCGTGCCGGATCATCATCCCGGCCCAGTCCCGGAAGTCGTCCTGGTCCTCGGCGGGCACCCCGAGCATGTCGCAGATCGCGTAGATGGGGAGCGGGAAGGCGAACTCGTGGATCAGGTCGGCGCTCCCGCGCTCCGCGAACCCGTCGATCAGCCGGTCGGTCAGCTGCTGCACCCGGGGCTCGAAGGCCGCCACCCGGCGCGGCGTGAACGCCTTCGACACCAGACGGCGGAGCCGGGTGTGGTCCGGCGGATCGATGTTCAGCAGGTGCGTCATCAGGTCGGCCTGGCGCTCGCCCGGGATGCCGACCCGGCCGGCGCGGTGCGCCTGCTCGCTGTGGTTCGCCGGGTTCTTGGAGAGCCGGCCGTCCGCCAGCGCCTGCCGGGCGTCCGCGTACCGCGTCACCAGCCACGCCTCCACGCCGCTCGGCAGGGTGGTGCGGTGCACCGGCTCGTGCTCGCGCAGCCACGCGTACGCCGGGTACGGGTCGGCGGCGAAGTCCCAGGTGAAGAGCGGAGGGCGGGCGGAGGCGGGCTGGACTGGCATGGAACGACGGTATCCCGGGTGCAAGTCGGACACGACAGGCGTGAGTCTGGTCACCTGAGGGGTATTCCCTGTTGCGGAGGGTCAGGACGTGCCTACGATCCTCCGCAAGATGTCCGTGGGCGCCGGTGCGGGGCCGCCCACAGGGAGGAGCAACACCATGCGGGACACCGGTTCGGTCGTCGTGATCGCGGTACTCCACGGCGGGTCGGGGGCCGACCTCGCCCGCAGGTTCACCGCCGCCGGAGCAGCCGGGATCCTCATCGCCGACCAGCAGGTCGGCATCGCCGAGGACCTCGCCACCGAGCTCGACCGGCCGGGCTGCCCGGTCGTCGGCGTCTGCGGCGACATCCGCCGCCCCAGCGACGTCGCCGCCCTCGTCGACACCGCCGAGAAGCACCTCGGCCCGATCGACCTGTTCTGCGTGGCCGGACCGGACGGCGAGCGGATCGTGTCGCTCGCCGACCTGCCCGACCACCTCGACCTGGAGCGGCTCGCCGAACTGGTCGCGCTGGTCGGCGAGGCGATCGGCGAGGTCGTCCCGGCGCAGCGGCGGCCGGCGAGGGACGTCGCGCGGGTCTGACCCGCGGTGGCGGGCCGGGCGCCCCGGTCCGCCGCGCGCGGGTGGCCCGGGCGGCTCCGACTACTCGGGCTGCTCGGGCTGCTCCGACTGCTCCGACTGTTCGGGCTTGAGGCCCTCGGCCGCGCGGACCGCGTCCCGGTAGCCGCGTGCCGCCGCCCGCAGCGCGGCGTCCACGTCCACCCCCGCGTCGTGCGCGCGCTGCGCCACCGCGAGCAGCAGCCCGCCCGCCGACTCCGGCGTGAGCTCCGCGGGCAGCTCGTACGGCTCGTCCGACACGCCCGCGAACCCGGACCGGCGCACCCGCGACACCAGCTTCGCCGCGTACGCCAGCGACGGCAGCCCGGCCGGCACGCCGTCCAGCACCGACTCGCGCTCCGACTTCTCGGCGGCCTTCAGCGTCTCCCAGTTCGCCTCCACCTCGGCGGCGCCCGTCGCCTCGGCGTCCCCGAACACGTGCGGGTGCCGGTACATCAGCTTCTCGACGATGTCGCCCGCCACGTCGTCCACCGAGAAGGGGTCGGTGGGGTGCTCCTCGGCGATGCGGGAGTGGAAGAACACCTGGAGCAGGACGTCTCCGAGCTCCTCGCGGAGCGTGTCGCGGTCCCCCTCCTCGATCGCCTCGACCAGCTCGTAGGCCTCCTCGACCAGGTACTTCACCAGGCTGGCGTGGGTCTGCTCGGCGTCCCACGGGCAGCCGCCCGGCGAGCGGAGGCGGTCCATCACGGAGGCCAGGTCCAGCAGGCGGGCGCCCGGCAGGTCGTACGAGCCCGGCAGCACCTCGATCTCCGGCACCTCGCCCGCGTGCTCCACCGCGAGGCGCGCCAGCGCGTCGGTCAGCCCCGGGTCCCCGTCCGGACCACCCAGCCAGACCGTCGGGCCCTCCCCGGCCTGCTGCCCGGTCAGGAGCCTGGCCAGCGACGGCGCGGAGCCGGCCGGCACGACCTCCACCTCGACGCCGGCCTGTCGTACGGGGGCGAGCTGCGGATGCCCGGCGTCCCCCGCCAGCACCCGCCCCGCCGACCGCAGGGCCTCCCACGCGGACCAGGACAGCAGCCCGGGGGCCACCCGGTGGGTGGTGGTGAGGAGGATCAGCTTCGCGCCCGGAGGATTCGTCGTCACATCCCCGAACCTACCCGGCGCCGTCGTCTCCCCGCTCGCGGGTTTCGGTGCCCGGCCGCCCGGGAGTGCCTGCCGCCGTCCGCCGCTCCGCACCCCGCCCGCGCCGTCCGGAGCGGTCAGCGCGCGAGCCAGGGGTGGGCGGCGGGGGCGAGGCCGACGCGGTCCGGGTCCCAGGTGCCGTACCGGGGGTTGACCCGCAGGTGGAGGGCGACGGCGGCGGCGGCCAGGGCCCGGCGGACCGCCCTGTCTCCCGTCGGGGTGCCGGCGTCCTGGCCGGCGGCCGCGGCGAGGCGGTGGATCCCCAGCCGGCGGCGGAGGTGGTCGTCGATCGCCCCGCCCGGCACGCCCAGCCAGGCGAGCGCCCCGGCCAGCGGTTCCGCGCCGCCGTAACGCACCTCCTCCGCCGCGCGGGCCGCCGCCACCTCGGCCGCACCGACCGCCGGCCCCCGGTCGGCCACCGCCCGGGCCACCACCGCGTCGAGCACCAGATCGGTGACGGCCCGCCTGACCAGTCCGTCCGACTCCTGCCGGGCATCGGCCGACGCGCCGCCGGACACGTGCCGCAGTGCGGCCACCCGCGCCTCCACCGCCCCGACCGGGATCCGCCGGCCGTCCAGCACCGCCGCGGTGCCCGCCGTCAGCCCGGCGTTCCCGCACGCGGACAGGCCCGCAACGGCCAGCAGGGCACCGGCGGCGGCGGTCCGACGACGGTGCATGGCGATCTCCGGGAGGCTTCCGTGGCTACGGGGGAAGGCGCGCGGCGGGGTCGGGGCTGGGCGGCGAGGGGGCGGCCGGGCGTTCCTCCCGAGCCTAGGCCGGGGCGGGCGGCCAGGCGCGGACCGTGGCCCGAACGGGTCACACGGGGCGGCGCGGGCTTCGGTCCTCGTGTCTCGGGCTTCGGGCTTCGGGCTTCGGGCTGCGGGCTTCGGGCGTAAACCCTGACGATCGTCCAGGTCGCCGTCTGCCTTTCGGGTCAGGTCGTGGCCCACCTGCTGCTCCTACCGTCCCGATCATGTCGAAAACGGTCAGGAACAACGCTGCCGGGAGGCGGGCGGCCGAGCGCCGGGCAACCGGGAGCGGTCGGGCATCGGGCGGTCGGGCATCGGGCGGGCGGACGAGGAACGGACGGAGGGCGGGAGCACGGACCGCAGGACGGACGGCGGGTCTGCGGGTGACCCTCGCCGTGGTGCTTCCGGCGGCAGGGGCCTGTCTGGTCGGCCTGCTGGCCCCCGCGCACGGGGGTGGGGAAGGACCGGTCCGGGTGGTCGCCGGCGCGTCTGCCACCGGCTACCGGCGGGTGGTGGAGGCCGTCGCCGACGCGCCGCGCCCGGCGGCCGAGCTGGTGGAGCCCGCGACCGAGGCCGGACTGCTGGTGCTGGGCCTGTTGCTGGCGCTCGGCTGGTGGACGGCGCGGGGGCGACGGGACGCCCGCACGGTCGCGGGGGTGGTGCTCACCGGCCTCGGGACGGTGCTCGCGTACGGGGCGAGCGAGGTGCTGAAGACCGTGATCGACGAGGAGCGGCCCTGCCGCGCGCTGGTCGGGCTCCCGGCCACCGTGCTCGCGGACTGCCCTCCGCCCGGCGACTGGTCGTTCCCCAGCAACCACGCGACCCTGGCCGTCTCGCTGGCCACCGGCCTCGTGCTGCTGAGCCCGCGCCGGGCCTGGTTGGTCGTCCCGGTCGGCCTCGGGACGGCGGCGCTGCGGGTGGCGGCCGGCGTGCACTACCCGCACGACGTGGTCGCGGGGGCCGCTCTCGGCGGAACGGTCACGGCCGCGCTGGTCGTCGCGCTGCTGCCCTCGGCGACGGCGCTGGTCGACTCGCAGAACGGCGTCCGGCCGCTCGGGCCGCTGCTGCTGGCCCGGGCCACGACGCCGGCCGCCGCCCCGGGTCCGGAGACGGACCCGGCGGCGGGGTCAGGTTCCGGAGGCCGCGGTCAGACCGGCCTCGTGGGCGAGGACAGCCGCGGCCGCCCGGTTGGCCACCCCCAGCCGCGCCAGGACGGAGCTCACGTGGGCCTTCACCGTCCCCTCCACCACACCGATCCGGCGGGCGATCTGGCCGTTCGACAACCCGGCCGCGACCAGCGCCAGGACGTCCCGCTCCCGGGCCGTGAGTCCGGCCACCTGTTCACGGGCGGCGGCACGCCGGTCGGCAGGCCCGCCGGACCCGGCGGCGGCGAGGTGGGCCACGACCCGGGCGGCCACCCGGGGTGAGAGGTAGGCCGCGCCGTCCGCCACCGCCCGGACGCCGGCGATCAGCTCCTCCGGTTCGCCCGACTTGATCAGGAACCCGTTGGCGCCGCCGCCGAGGGCCCGCAGGATGTAGTCGTCCTCGCCGAAGGTCGTCAGCATGACGATCCCGGTCGCGGACCCGGTCCGGGTGGTCACGGCCGTCCGGCGGATCTCGGCGGCGGCGGTGATGCCGTCGGTACCGGGCATCCGGATGTCCAGCACGGCGACGTCCGGCCGGTGCCGCCGCACCAGCTCGACCACCTCCCGGCCGTCCCCGGTCTCGGCGACGATCTCGATCCCCGGGTCGGTCGTGAGCACCGCCCGCACACCGGCCCGCACCATCGGCTCGTCGTCCGCGATCACCACCCGGATCGGCAGACCGGTCGTGGCCGGCTCCGGGCCGCTCATCCGGCGCTCACGAGACGAGGGCGTCCAGGGAGATCAGCACGTCCCCCCGGAAGCAGAGCCGGTACGCGTCCCCGGAGCGGTCGTTGTTGAACGGCTCGGCCGTGATCGCGTAGTACTCGCACGTCACTCCTTCTCCCCGGGGCGGAGGATCGCCCACGGACGGATGGTACGGAACCTGACGGTCCGGCAGAAACCGCTGCACGGTCGCGCGGTCCTGGCCGACCCGGAGCGACGCGTAGTCCGCCGGGTCCAGCACGGCGCGGCCGGTGGAGTAGATCGTCCACGCGCGCAGGCCCGCGGTCAGCACCAGCGCGGTCGCCAGCGGCGCCAGGACGACCGCCGCCATCATCCGGCCCACCCGCCGGCGGGCGTGCCGCAGTTCGCGGGCCGGCGACACGACGACCGGCCCGGGTGGCGGAACGGCCGGCGCGCCGGACCGCGGCAGGGAGGCGGACACCTCGAAGCCCCCGCCCCCGCCCCCGCCCCCGCCTGCGGCGCACGGCCCGTGGTCGAAGGTGCCGCCCGCCAGCCGGACCCGCTCGGCCAGGCCGATCAGACCCCGGCCACCGCTCCCGGGCACGGCCCCCGGTGCCGACGACGGACGTGTTGACGACGGCAGGGTCGAGGACCGGAGGGGCGAGGACCGGAGGGGCGACGGCGCGAGGGCCGACGGTGACGGGCCGTTGGCCACCAGGACGCGGGCGCCGTCCGCCGAGTACGCGACCCGCACCTCCACCGGCGCCCCCGGCGCGTGCTTGGCAGCGTTGGTCAGCGCCTCCTGGACCACCCGGTACGCGGCGTGCTCGGCCGCCCGCGACAGGCCGTCCGGCTCGCCGGTCACGGTCAGCCGGACCTCCAGACCGGCCGCCGCCGCCTCGGCCACCAGCTGCGGGACACCCGCGTCGGCGGGACCCCGGGCGTCGTGCTCGTCGGCCTCGTCCCGCAGGATCCCGATCACCTCGCCGAGGCGCTCGACCGCTGCCGCCGCACCCGCCCTGATCTCCTGGGCCGTCTCGCGGTGCGGCCCGGCCAGGTCCGGCGCCAGCTTCAGGGCGCCGGCCCGCAGGGCGATCAGGCTCAGGTCGTGACCGAGGGCGTCGTGCATGTCCTGGGCGATCCGGGCCCGTTCGCGCATCCGGGCCTGCTCGGCGACCAGCCGCTGCTCACGTTCCAGGCGCTCCGCCCGCTCCCAGCCGGCCCGCACCAGCTCCTGCGACTGCCGCCAGAACCGGCCCACCATCCAGGGCGCCATCCCGGCGCAGACCAGCAGCGACACGAACGACGTCCCCGCCACCATCCACGCCGGCACCGCCACCGCGGCCAGCACCCCGGCGGCGACCAGGACGGCCAGCACCACCACCGCCGGGCGCGCCCGGTCCATCCGCCGGCCGGCCAGGAAGGCCGCCCCGATCGCCGGCACCACCCACCAGAGGGCCACCGGGCTCAGCCCGATCCCGGCCGCCGCCACCGCCAGCAACCCCCGGTCCGCCCATCGCACGCTCGTCCACATCCGCACGACCCTACGGAACACGCGGGGGCTGCGGATCTGTCGAAAGTCATGCCCGCACGCAGGAAGTCGGACCGGCGGACGCCCCCGGAGGCGATCAGGGACGGTGCGACGGAGGCCAGGGCGTGGCGCGGGGATCGGCGGTGGTGACGTGGTGGGGCTGCAGCGAGTCGAGGGTCCGGCGGAGCCGGCGCACGGCCGGGTGGTGCGGGCCTTCGCGGCGCTCACGGTCGAAGAGCAGTTGGAGCAGCCACGACCAGGCCGCCTCGGCCTCACCGAGCGCCGCGAGCAGTCCGCCGATCCGCTCGCGCAGGTCCAGCACCCGCTCCTGGTCGGTGTCCGGCCAGTCGGCGAGCAGCGCCCGGTACTCGGCGAGTGCCTCGGCCCCCCGGCCGAGCTGTTCGAGGCACTCGGCGGCCCGGTACCGGTACTCCACGGCCGCCCGGCCGCGCGGACCGCCCTCGGCGGTGGCGGCGAGCTGCCGGTACTCCGGGAGCGCCTCGCGGTGGCGCCGCTCCTGCAGGAGGGTGCGGGCGTAGATGGCCCGGACGGTGCCGGCCAGCCCGGAGCCGTCGCCGAGCTCGGCCCGGACCCGGGGCAGCAGCCGGGCGGCGAGGTCGATCACCTCGGCACGCCGTCCGGCGTCGACCAGGTCGGAGAGCCGGGCGCAGGCTGCCGCGAGGTCGCCCTCCACCGGGGAGACCGGACCGGGCGGGGCGAACGGGCCGGCCGGCGGCGGGCCCTGCGAGGTGGGCGGCATCGGCACGGCGGCCATCAGGAACGGCGACGGCTCGGCACGCGGCGGAGCGGGCGGCGCCGCTGGCACCGCCGCCCGACCCGGCTGCGGCGCGGGTTCCGCCGCCCGGGGCTGCGGCTGGAGCGGGTGCCGGTAGGGCCGGGACGGGTCGGGCAGCGGTCCGTACCGGGGCTGCGGCACCGGGACGGCGGCGGGAAGCAGCGGGAGCAGCCGCCCGTAGACCTCCTGCGCGTCGGCCGGACGCTCCTCGGGCCGCTTGGCGAGCAGGTCGAGGACCAGCCGCTCCAACGGCGCCGGCACCTCGGGGCGCAGCTCGCGCAACGGCACCGGCGGGTCGTCGACATGACGGCGCAGCAGGCCCAGCGCGGTGGGTGCGCGGAACGGCCCCTCGCCGGCGAGCATCTCGTGCAGCAGGCAGCCGAGCGCGTACAGGTCGCTGCGCGGGTCGACGGTCGCGGCCAGGGCCTGCTCGGGGGCCATGTACGACGGGCTGCCGATCGGGACGCCGGTGAGGGTGAGGCGGGTGGCCTCGGGGTCGAGTGCGGTGGCGATGCCGAGGTCCAGCAGGACGGTCCGGCCGTCCTCACGGACCATCACGTTGCTGGGTTTCAGGTCGCGGTGGACGACCGGCACCGCGTGGACGGCGGCCAGCGCGGTGCAGAGCTGCGCGGCCACGGCGACCGCACGCTCGACCGGGAACGGCGCGTCCTCGGCGATCAGGTCGGCCAGGCTGACGCCGGTGACCCGCTGCATGACGAGGTACAGCTCGCCGCCGTCCTCGCCGGCGTCGAAGACGGTGACGAGGCCCGGGTGGTCGAGGGCCGCGGTGGTGCGGCACTCGCGGAGGAAGCGGCGGCGGAGGTCGTCGCCGGGCGCGCGGTGGTCCCCGCCGCGCCCGGCGTCGGCCCCCGTGGCGGCGAGGAGCCGGTCGGGGCGGAGCAGTTTGACGGCGACCGGGCGGAAGAGCCGTTCGTCGTGGCCCGCCCAGACCTGGCCCATGCCGCCGTGGCCGATCTTCTCGGTGAGGCGGTAGCGGCCCCCGATCACCCGGGCCACCGTCACGGCCGGCCCTCGCGGGCCTGGCGGCGCAGCAGTTCGCCCAGCTCGCGCAGTTCGTCGGAGGTCGCGGGGCCGGCGTCCGGGGCCGGCGCGGGCGGGTACGGCGCGGCGGCGGCGAACGGCTGGGCGGGGGTGCCGAACGGCTGGGCCGGAGTCCCGAACGGCGCCGGAGTGCCGAAGGGCTGGGCGCCGAAGGGCTGGGCGGGGGCGGTGAAGGGCTGGGCGGGGGCGGTGAAGGGCTGGGCGGCCGTGGGCGCGGCGGGGGCCGGGTAGCCGTACGCCGGCTGGGCCGGGTAGGGGGCGGTGACGGCCCGCGGGGCGTAGTGACCGCCCGGCGCCGCCGGGTGCGGGCGGCCCGCCTCCCAGACCGCACGCCGGTCCATCACCAGGAAGTGCGCCGGCGGGACGAACCACATCAGCACCATCATCACCATGCCGACCGTGTCGGCGGTGGGGGCGCTGCCCTTGGGGCCGTTGCCGGCGACCCCGATCGCGACGATGTAGGCGAGGAAGAGCCCGGCGAAGGCGACCGCACCGACGATGTCGTACGCCCGGCGCCGGCGGACCGCCAGCAGCAGGGACGGCACCATGCCGAGCAGGCCGATCGAGAGCAGCGGGGCGAGCACCACCAGCACCCGGCCGAGCACCCCGTACGGGCCGGCGGGCCGCGGCCCGGACGGCACCGGGCCCATGACGGTCGGCGGCCCGGGGTAGGGCACCGCGCCCGGTATGCCCCCGGCGGGCCCACCGCCAGGGAAGGCGCCGCCGGGCGGTGGGCCGAACTGCCCGGGGTACTGCCCTGACATGCGCGCTCCTGAGCGGGTGAGTACGGCGGCCGTCCGGGTCACGGAGCGACCCCGCACACCGTACCGCCCCCACCCGACGGGCCGGGATCCCTCGGACCGCCTCCGCAGCCCGGGCAGTGGACCTCCCACCCGCCCCGGTCTGCCGCGGCCGGTCCGCCGGACGGCCCGTCAGGGGGTGTGCGGCGGCGCGGCCGTCCCGGTGGCGAGGGCGTCGGTGAGGGCCTGGGTGAGGACGCGGCCGAGCACGGCGGCCTGCTGCAGGGTGGTGTCGAACGCGGTGAGGCGGGCGAACGCCTCGCCGAGGCGCCGCTGTTCGGCGATCGGGAGGCGGGGCAGCTCGACGCGCCGGATGTCGAGGCGGGTCGTGGTGGAGGCGTGGCTGGCGGCCCGCCGGGTGGCCGCGGTGGAGCGGAGGTGGCCGGCCAGGAAGTGCGGGTCGAGGGCGTCCGGGTCGGGCCGGAGCAGGTGGAGCTGGCGACCCAGGGCCGCGCCGGCCGGCGGTCCCGCCGGGCCGACGACCCGGGCACCGGCCCCGCCGAGGGCCGGCACGACGACGTCGCCGGGCCTGGTCAGCGGCGGGCCGTCGGCGGTCGCGGCCGACCGGTCGAGAACGGCACCGGGCGGGGTACCGGCGGCGAGGTCCTGGTCGGTGAGCACGGGCGTGCCGGTCGGGTCGGCGTCGACCGGCCGGCCGGGTGCGCCGCTGCCGGAGGAGTACACCTCCAGGACGCCGGCCCGGACCAGTTCCCCCAGCGTGACGACCGCGCCGGTGCCCACGCCTGCGCCCGCCCCGGAACCGGCCCCGAAACCCGCTTCGGAGCCCGCTTCGGAGCCCGTCCCGAAGCCCGAGCCGGTCGGCTCCGGGAGCAGCGCGCCGGGGTCGCCCAGGGCGTCGAGCATCTCGGTCAGCCGGCCGCTGAGGTGGGACAGTTCGGCCGCGCCGCCGAGCGGGGCGGCGGGCGGGACGTGGCGGGTGGGCGAGAGGTCGGTCTCGTCGTCGAGCAGGTCGATCGCCGCCATGGTCCGGTACTCGCCGGGGCGGTCCGGGGGGAGCGGCAGGCTCTCACGGGCGGCGAGGTCGAAGGCGCGCCAGGCGTCCAGGACGGTCCGGTGCAGGTCGGGCCAGCGGACCTTGTCCCGGCCGCCCTCCGCGGTGTCGGCCGGGGAGGCCGGGGCGGAGGTCGCGTCCAGCAGCAGCACCTGCCGGAAGTCGTCCCCCGGGCGCGGGGCGCGCAGCACCCAGAGGTGCAGCGGCACGCCGTACGGGGGTGCGGCGCCGGCGGGGAGCGCGACGACGGCGCGCAGGGCGCCGCTGCGCAACAGTTCGGCCCGGACCCGGCGGCCTGCCCGGCGGGTCGCGACGGTCGGGGGGAGGAAGAGGGCCGCGAGGCCGCCCGGGCGGGTGTGGGCGAGGCAGTGCAGCACCCAGGCGAGTTCGGACTCGCCGCGCGGCGGCACGAGACCGCCGGGCCACCGGTGGTCGAACTGCAGCTCGTCGTGGCCCCAGTCCCGCTCGTTGTACGGGGGCTGGCAGAGCACCGCGTCGAAGGTGCGGCCGGGGTGGGCGTCGGCGCGCAGGGCGTCGCCGGCACGCAGGTCGAGCGGGAGCGGCCCGGGGTCGGCGGCGGGCGTGTGCAGGGCGAGCCGGAGCCGGGCGAGCGCGGCGGTGACCGGGTCGGCGTCCTGGCCGTACCGGCCGGTGGTCGGGGGCAGGGCGAGCAGCAGCGCGCCGAGGCCGGTGGCCGGGTCGAGCACGGTGGCGGGCACACCGGCGACGGCGGCGAGCAGGCCGGCGGCCTCCGGCGGGGTCGGGCTGAGCTGCCGGGTGTTGGCCTCGGCGTAGCGGGTGAGCAGTTGCTCGAAGGCGGCGGGCGGTCCGGCCGCGGCGGAGAGTTCGGCGAGCAGGCGGGCGAGGTCCAGCTGGGTGGAGCCGAGCAGCCCGGGCAGGTGGAGGTCGGCGGCGCCGTGGGGGCCGAGGGCGGTGTCGGCCGCGTCGGCCAGCGCGCGGGGCAGGCCGGTGGCGAGCCGGGCCTCGGACTGGGCGGCGAGTGCGGTCCAGCGACCCGGTTCGCGGTGGTGCAGCAGGAGGACGGCGCCGGCCTGGACCAGCGGGGCGGCGGGGTGGCCGGCGGGGTCGCGGAGGGTCTCGACCAGCCGCCAGACGCGTTCGAGCAGGGGCAGTTCGGCGATCTTGCCCTGGGCGCGGAGCCAGGTCTCGACCTCGGCGAGGGCGAAGGCCGGGCTGCTGTCGGTGCCGCCGACCGGTCGCGGGAAGTCGGGGTGCCGGCGGCGCCAGTTGCTGACGGCGGCCCGGCCCACCCCGGCCAGCCGGGCGATCTCGACGGCGGTCACCTCGGGACGGTCCGGCATGGGGGCTCCTTCGGCGACGGCCACGACTACTACGGCTACTACGGCCTCGGCGGCGCCGGGGCTGCGACGCGCGCGGGGGCGGGCTGGGCGGGGCACCGGGCCGGCCGGTGTGATCACACAGCATAGCCAGCACCGACCTCCGGGCCGTTCACACGTGAACAGAGAGGTTTCACAACTCGTCGTTGACATCGTTCACAGTCGGTGGTGTGATTTCTCCTGTCACCGCCGCACCGGGCGGCACACCGGAAGTCCAGGAGAGCCTCATGTCCACCACCCGTCGCACCGCCGCCCTGCTGCTCGGCGCCGCGCTCGTCACCCTGACCGCGACCGCCTGCGACGCCGGCGGCGGCGCCTCCGTCTCCACCGAGGCCAAGCAGACCGCCGCCGCGACGCCGGCCGCCGAGGGCGGCTCCGCCCCGGCCAAGCCGGCCGACGGTCAGCCCGCCGCCGAGAGCAAGCCGGCCGAGGCCGCCAAGGCGCCCGACGCGGCCAAGGCCCCCGCCAAGATCGGCGACACGATCGGGCTCAAGGGCAGCCTGGACAAGGGCAACACCGCCGACGTCACCGCGGTGAAGGTGGTCGACCCTGCCGAGAGCGCCAACGCGTACCTCAAGGCCGAGGACGGCAAGCACTACGTGGCCGTGCAGTTCCAGATCAAGCCGACCGGCTCGAAGGCCTACAGCGAGGCGCCGTGGAGCAGCGCCAAGGTGGTCGACGCCCAGGGCCAGTCCTACGGCCCGACGCTCGCCGAGACCAAGGCCGGCCAGTCCTTCCAGACCCCGACCAACATCGCCGGCGGCGAGACGGGCAAGGGCTTCGTCGTCTTCGAGGTCCCGAACGGCACCAAGCTGGACAAGGTCCAGTTCTCCCTCGACAACGGCTTCGCCCAGCAGGTCGGCCAGTGGAAGATCGGCTGACGGCCCTGTGCACAGCCCCGCGGCGGCATCGGTCCGGGCCCGGCGGGAACGGCGCGAACGCGAACGGCGCGAACGGCGGGCACGGCGCGAACGCGAACGGCGGCCCCGGGCGTCACCGCCCGAGACCGCCGCCCACCGGGGATCCCCGGCTACTGCTTCTTCGCCCCCGCCAGGTCGTCGAACATCGCCGACAGGAACTCCCGGCACCACGCCAGCAGCTCCCGCCCGACCAGCGGCTTGCCGCCGATCCGGCCCGTGGCCGGCCGCGGCACCAGAAGCAGCCGGGTGGACGCCTTCACCTGGCTCCGCGGGTAGAGCCGGTTCAGCCGCAGCTGCTGCGACTCCCTCAGCTCCACCGGACCGAACCGCACGTTGGAGCCCTGCAACGTGATGTCCGAGATCCCGCAACGCCGGGCGTACAGCCGCAGCGCCGCCACCATCAGCAGGTTCTCCACCGCGTCGGGCAGCTTGCCGTACCGGTCGACCAGCTCGTCCCGGACCTGCGTGATGTCCTCCTCCGAGTTGACCGCCGCGATCGAGCGGTACGCCTGGAGCCGCAGGCGCTCGCCGGGCGCGTAGTCGTGCGGCACGTGGGCGTCGACCGGAAGCTCGATCTTCACCTCCAGCGGCTCCTCCTCCGGCTCGCCGCCGTTGGTCAGCGACTCCCGGAACTCGGCCACCGCCTCGCCGACCATCCGCATGTAGAGGTCGAAGCCGACACCCGCGATGTGCCCGGACTGCTCACCGCCGAGCAGGTTGCCCGCCCCGCGGATCTCCAGGTCCTTCATCGCGACGTACATGCCCGCACCCATCTCGGTGTGCTGGGCGATGGTCGCCAACCGCTCGTGGGCGGTCTCGGTCAGCGGCTTCTCCGGCGGGTACAGCATGTACGCGTACCCGCGCTCCCGCCCACGGCCCACCCGGCCGCGCAGCTGGTGCAACTGGGAGAGGCCGAAGGTGTCGCCGCGCTCGACGATCAGGGTGTTGGCGTTGGAGATGTCGATGCCCGACTCCACGATCGTGGTCGACACCAGGACGTCGAACTCCTTCTCCCAGAAGTCGACGACCACCTTCTCCAGCTGGGTCTCCCCCATCTGCCCGTGCGCGGTGGCGACCCGCGCCTCGGGCACGAGGTCCTTCAGCCGGGCCGCCGCCTTGTCGATCGACTCCACCCGGTTGTGGATGTAGAACACCTGGCCCTCGCGCAGGAGTTCACGCCGGATGGCGGCCGAGATCTGCTTCTCGTCGTACGGGCCGACGAACGTCAGCACCGGGTGCCGTTCCTCCGGCGGGGTGGTGATGGTGGACATCTCGCGGATCCCGGTGACGGCCATCTCCAGGGTTCGCGGGATCGGGGTGGCGGACATCGTCAGCACGTCCACGTTGGCCCGCAGCTTCTTCAGCTGCTCCTTGTGCTCGACGCCGAACCGCTGCTCCTCGTCGACGATGACCAGTCCGAGGTCCTTGAAGCGGGTCTCCGAGGAGAACAGCCGGTGGGTCCCGATGACCACGTCCACCGACCCCTCGAACAGGCCCTCCAGCACGGCCTTCGCCTCGGAGTCGCTCTGGAAGCGGGACAGCGCCTTCACCGTGACCGGGAAGTTGGCGTACCGCTCCGCGAAGGTCGAGAAGTGCTGCTGCACCAGCAGCGTGGTCGGCACCAGCACCGCCACCTGCTTGCCGTCCTGTACCGCCTTGAAGGCGGCCCGCACCGCGATCTCCGTCTTGCCGTAGCCGACGTCGCCGCAGATCAGCCGGTCCATCGGGACGGACTTCTCCATGTCCGCCTTGACCTCGGCGATGGTGGTCAGCTGGTCGGGCGTCTCCGCGTACGGGAAGGCGTCCTCCAGTTCGCGCTGCCAGGGGGTGTCCGGCCCGAAGGTGTGGCCGGGCGCGGCCATCCGGGCCGAGTACAGCTTGATCAGGTCCGCGGCGATCTCCTTGACCGCCTTCTTGGCGCGCTGCTTGGTCTTCGCCCAGTCCGCGCCGCCGAGCCGGTGCAGCGTCGGGGCCTCGCCGCCGACGTACTTGGTGACCTGGTCCAGCTGGTCGGTGGGCACGAAGAGCCGGTCGCCGGGGTGGCCCCGCTTGGCCGGCGCGTACTCCAGCACCAGGTACTCGCGGGTCGCGCCCTGCACGGTGCGCTGCACCATCTCGACGTACCGGCCGACGCCGTGCGCCTCGTGGACGACGTAGTCGCCGGCGGCCAGCGCCAGCGGGTCGATCGCGTTCCGGCGCCGGGACGGCATCCGCCGCATGTCCTTGGTCGAGGACTTCTGGCCGGACAGGTCGGTCTCGGTGATCACGGTCAGCTTGAGCGTCTCGTCGACGAAACCGTGCTCGATCGAGCCGCAGGCGACGTAGACCACGTCCCGGGTCGGCGCCTCCGCGAGGTCGGCGACCAGCCGGGCCGGGATGCCCTCGTTGCCGAGCACCTCGGCGAGGCGGCTCGCCGGTCCGTGCCCCTCCGTCACCATGACGACCCGCCAGTCGGCGGCCAGCCGCTCCTTGGCGTCGGCGATCGCCCGGGCGGTGTCGCCCCGGTACGCCTCGACCGCGTGCATGCCCAGCGTCAGGGTGTTGGCGTCGAACTCCAGCACCTCGTGCACCGAGGACTCGCTGGTGGCGAACGGGCTGACCGACCACCAGGGCAGCCCGATCTCGGCGGCGTGCTCGCGCACCTCGGCGAGTGAGCGCAGCGAGGCGGCCGAGACGTCGATCGCCTCCAGGTCGATCGGCCGGTCCCCGCCGGCCGCGGCCGCCACCCAGGAGGCGTGCAGGAACTCCTGGCTGGTCGCCACCAGGTCGGCGGCCCGGGTGCGGACCCGCTCCGGGTCGCAGACCACCGCGACCGAGCCGAGCGGCAGCACGTCCAGCAGCAGCTCCATGTCGTCCACCAGGACGGGCGCCAGCGACTCCATGCCCTCGACCGCGATGCCCTCGGCGATCTTGTCCAGGATCTCGGCCAGCCCGGGGTGGTCGGCCGCCAGCGCGGCGGCCCGGGCCCGGACCTCGTCGGTCAGCAGCAGCTCGCGGCAGGGCGGCGCCCAGAGGCCGTGCTCGGCGATCTCCAGCGACCGCTGGTCGGCCACCTTGAAGTAGCGGACCTCCTCGACGTCGTCGCCCCAGAACTCCACCCGCAGCGGGTGCTCCTCGGTCGGCGGGAAGACGTCCAGGATGCCGCCGCGCACCGCGAACTCGCCGCGCTTCTCGACCAGTTCGACCCGGGAGTAGGCGGCGCCGGCGAGCTTGCGGGCCACCTCCTCCAGGTCGTGCGACTCGCCCCGCAGGACGGCCACCGGCTCCAGTTCGGCCAGCCCCTTCACCTGGGGCTGGAGCACCGAACGGACCGGCGCCACGATCACCTGCACCGGACCGGCCGCCGGGTCGTCCGCGCGGGGGTGCACGATCCGGCGGAGCACCGCCAGCCGGCGGCCCACGGTGTCCGAACGGGGCGAGAGCCGCTCGTGCGGCAGCGTCTCCCAGGCGGGGTACTCGGCGACCGCGTCCGGCGGCAACAGCGAACGCAGCGAGGCGGCGAGGTCCTCGGCCTCCCGGCCGGTGGCGGTGACGGCCAGCACCGGGCGGCCCCGCTCCCCCGCGGCCTGCCCGGCGAGCGCGCGGGCCAGCGCGGCGATCGCGAACGGCCGGGCGGCGGGCGGCCCGACCAGGTCGAGGTGGCGGCGGCCTCCGGCCGCGGTGCCGGTGGCGGTCGCGGCCTCGATCGCCTCGGCGAGCGCCGCGTCCCGCGCGACGACATCGAGCAGTCCGGTCAGGCTCATCTGGAGTCTCTTCTTCGTCCCGTGGCTGGTGCTGCCCCGGGGCCTCGAAGGCCCGCCCGGGCAACGCGAACGGCCCGGCGCGCCGAGCGGCCGGGGGTCTCCAGACTACGCCGCGAGGCAGACGCGCACGCGGCGCACGGCCGGGGGTCGCGACCGGCCCTCACCGAACGCCGTCCCGACGGCGTCCGGACGGCGTTCGGACGGAGCCGGGGGCGTCGACGGGGGCGTCCACGGTCCGGATCCGGAACGGGGCCCGCCCGGCGGCCGGGCGCGGACGAACCACCGCCCGCACGCTGCCGCTCCGGCTGTTTCGCCGCATTGTTCCCTCGCCGTCGCGATCTGCCACGAACTGGACATACTCCTGTCACTGCCCGTCCATGGAGATCGCGCACCATGGTGAATGTGCCCGCCGCACCCAACCGTGGGGGATGGCTGCGGAAGGCACGGTCGCACACCCGATGGGGGTCGGGAGTGCGAGGCCGGGCGACCCTGGGTGGGGGCGCCCGCCCAAGCGCCGGGAACCGTGGCGCCCTTTCCTGGAGGGCGCCACGGGTCTCGGCCTCCAGCGTTTCCGGGGCCCGCGGGCCGCGACCGTCTGCGAGTCCGCTCCCGGCTCCGTTCCCCGTGGCCGCTCCCCGCGTCCTCTCCCCGGAACCGTTCACCAGCCGCTTCCGGGCCGTTGCGAGCGACGTGCGGCGCCTCCTCCCGGCGGGACCGCTCCGCGATCCGCCCCGGAGGGCCACCTTCCGCACCTCCCGGCGCGATGCCGGGAAAACCCACGCGGTCCGGCGCCGCTCCCTACCCTGTGGTGAAGACCGTGTGGGGACGCCCGGAGGGGCCCAGGGGCGTCGCGATGGAGGGGGTTCTTCGTCATGCGCGTTGTCATCGCAGGCCAGGGCTACGTGGGACTGCCACTGGCGGTCCGCGCCGCCGAGGTCGGGCACCGGGTGGTCGGCTACGACGTGGACGAGCGCCGGATCAAGCGGCTGGCCGTCGGCGAGTCGTACGTCGAGGACATCCCCGCCGAGCGGCTGCGGCCGCTGCTGGAGAACGGAAGCTACCTGCCCTCCGCCGATCCGTCCGACGTGGCGGGCTTCGACATCGCGGTGATCACCGTGCCGACACCGCTGCGCGACGGCGCGCCCGACCTCTCCTACATCGAGGCCTCGGCCGCCCTGCTCGCCCAGCACCTGAAGCCGGGGGCGACCGTCGTCCTGGAGTCGACCACCTACCCGGGCACCACCGAGGAACTGCTCGCGCCGCTGCTGGAGGAGGGCTCCGGGCTGACCGCGGGCCGGGACTTCCACCTCGGCTACAGCCCCGAGCGGATCGACCCGGGCAACCCGACCTGGCGGCTGGAGAACACCCCGAAGGTGGTCTCCGGGATCGACCCGGCGGCGCTGGCCGCGGTCGAGGGCTTCTACGGCGAGCTGGTCGACCGGACGGTGCCGGTCTCCTCCTGCAAGGAGGCCGAACTGACCAAGCTGCTGGAGAACACCTTCCGGCACGTGAACATCGCGCTCGTCAACGAGCTCGCGATGTTCGCGCACGACCTCGGGATCGACGTCTGGGAGGCCATCGACGCGGCCTCCACCAAGCCGTTCGGCTACCTGCGCTTCACTCCCGGGCCCGGCGTGGGCGGACACTGCCTGCCGATCGACCCGTCCTACCTGTCCTGGCGGGTGGAACGGGCGCTCGGCCAGTCGTTCCGGTTCGTCGAGCTGGCCAACGACGTCAACAGCCACATGCCCGACTACGTGGTCCGGCGGCTCGCCGAGGCACTCAACGAGCGGCAGCGTTCCGTCAAGGGCTCCCGGGTGCTGCTGCTCGGGCTCGCCTACAAGAAGAACACCGGCGACGCCCGGGAGACCCCGGCCGCCAGGGTCGCCGAGCTGCTGGTCCGGATGGGCGCCGAGGTCCGGGCCGCCGACCCCCACGTGGTGGTCGGGGTGCACGTGCCCGAGCCGGTGATCCCCGGCCAGCGCGCGGCCGAGCACGACCGGCACGGCGACCCGTTCGCCGCCGTCCACCGGGTGGAGGCGAGCCCGGAGGAGCTGGCGGCGGCGGACGCGGTGGTCCTGCTCGCCGACCACGACGAGTTCGACTACGAGGCGGTCGCCACGCACGCCCGGTACGTCCTGGACTGCCGGCGCCGGCTGACCGGCGCCACGGTCGAGGTGCTCTGACTCCGACCCGTCGCGGCGGGCACCGCCCTGCGCACGGTCGTCCGCGGCTCGGCGGGGAGCCCCGATCGCGTACGGGCCGACGGACCGCAGGCCCCGGTGCCCGGTGGGGCGCCCGGGGCCTGCGGTCCGTCGGGGCCGGGGCGGGGCCGGAGCCGAAGCCGGGGCCGGGGCCCCGGGGAAGCCTCCCCCGACCGGTGTCGCACCAGAGTCAGCGGCGACGGTAGGAGACGGTGTTGGGCGTGGCGTAGCCGCTGCCGTCGTCGACGATCACGATCTTGGGGATGATCCGCGTCTCGTCCTCGACCGGCTGCCCGGCGCCCGCCACCGCGTCCTCGACCGCCGACGCCTCCGGGGGCGAGGCCGGCCGGGGAGGCACCGGACCGGTGGCCACCGGCGCGTCCACCGGTCCCGGGGTGACCCGGAGCACCGCCGTCGCCTCACCGGCGGCCGGTGCCGTGACGGGGACGGGGACGGGCTCGGGGACGGGCTCGGTCGACGCCGCCGGGACCACCGGGGCGTCGTCCTTGCGCAGGTTGGCGACCGGCAGCGGGATCTCCCCGGTGTCCGCGTCCGGGTCCACCACCGGGGCGTCCGCGGGGACGTCCGCGGGGGCGTCCGCCAGGACGACGGCCGCGCCGTCGGCCGGAGCGCCGAAGCGGCCGTCGTCGGCACCGCCGTCCGCCCGGACGCCCGCGGCCAGGGCCGCACCCGCCAGGGACCTGGCCCCGGGCTCGATCGCCCCGACCGCCGCGCCGGTGAGCGAGGCCAGGGTCCCCTTGATGTGGTCGAGGTGCTGCTGCACCGTCTCCAGCCTGGTCGCGAACTCGCGCTGCTCGCGCTCGCTCGCCGCGTTGATCCGCTCGGCCTCGCGCCGGGCCTGCTCGATCAGCTGGTCCGCCCGGGCCTGGGCCTCGGCGTCGGCCTGCTTGATCTGGCCGAGCACGGTCTCCCGGTGCTGCTCGGCCTCCTTGAGCCGCCGCTCGGCGGTGGCAGAGACGGCCGCGTCCTCGGTGTCGGCCTTGGCCTGGGCCTCGGCGAACGTCTCGTCGGCCTTGCGGCGCAGCTCGGCCAGCTTGGCCTCGGCCCGCTCGGAGGCCTCCGCCGCCGCGACCCGGACCTTGGCCGCATGGGCGGTGGCGGAGTCGCGGACGGACCGGACCTCGCGGTCGGTGTCGGCCCGGATCGCCTCGGCCTCGGCCCGGGTGCGCTCGTCGGTGCGCCGGGCGGCCCCGTCGGCGTCGGTCCGGGTGGTGGTGGCGTACTCCTTGGCGGCGCGGTCGAGCGCCTGGCCGGCCTCGTAGACCTCGTCGCGGAGGTCCTCGGCGTGGCGCTCGGCCTTCTCGCGGACGGCCAGGGCCTCGTTCTCGGCGGTCCTGGCCAGACCGGCGGCCTGGTCGCTGAGCACCTGGTAGTCCGGCTCCGGGGCGTCGGCGGCGGCCTGCTGGATCTCGGCCAGGCGGCGTTCCATCTCCCGGATCCCGGCCCCGAGCACGCTCAGCCGTTCCCACGACTCGTCTCGCCGGGCGGTGAGTGCGGTCAGGGCGCGGTCGACCTGCTCGGGCGCGTAACCGCGCCGGGCAACGGTGAAGCCGTACTGGGGGACGGCGTCGCTCATGGGCTCTTCCCCTCGTGTCGCGGGCTGCGGAGCCCATGATCGGACGGATCGGCCTGTTCCGGAACCGGGTCGGGAGATCCGGTCAGGAATCAGGCATCGAACGGATCGAAACGTACCGAGGGTGGCCGGTTGCGACCATCCTCTTGACCTATTTTGCGCAGATCGTGGCGAAACCCCAACGAAGCAGAGCCGCACCAGCACGCCGAAGGGGTCGCTCCGAACACCGGAACGACCCCTCCATCTGCACGGATCCGCGACGGCCCGCTAGAGCAGGCCGTCCCAGAACTGCTCCAGCAGCACGGCCCACCAGGTGTCCGCGGACTGGAGCGCAGCCGGGTCGATCGCGGCGAGCTGAGCCTGGAAGTCGGTGGTCCAGCGACCGGCCTGATCCGGGGTCAGCCCGTACCGCAGCCGCCACATCCGGCCCAGCAGGGCCATCGAGCGGACGAACTCCGGTACACCCGTGTTGACGAATCGGGGCGGCTCCCCGGTTCCTTCGAGATCCACCGCGACCACGTGCGCTGTGCCGTATTGCACACAGAGCTGGCGGCCGTAGTCGTTGCCGAGCACCAGGTAGCCGCCGAAGTCGGGGCCGCCCGGCAGGCCGCGTTCGGCGGCCAGCTCGGAGAGCGTCGGGATCGGGCGGCCCTCCTGGGCCTGCGCCCAGAAGAACGGACCGAACTCTCGCGGCAGGCCCGCCCACATCAGGGTCTGCGCCACCGGCTCGGGGACGCCCTGGCGGGCCACCGCGCGCTGCTCGAAGTGGAACACGTTCGGACCGAAGGCCTGGCCGAGTTCCTGTCCGAGCTGCTGCGGCGGGAGCGGCGGCAGCACCGGGACGGTGCCCGGGGCGGGCAGCGGCACCCGGAACGGCCGGACCCGCTGCGGACCGGAGGCCAGCTGGTGCAGCTCGTCCAGGTGGTCCAGCAGCTGGGCCATCCCGGCCTGCCGGGAGTGGTGGTCACGGCCGTAGTCGGCGGTGTGGGTGAGCCGGACGTTCGGCCAGGAGGCCGCGATCATCCGGTTGCAGTACCCGCCGGGCAGGTCGCACGCCTCCAGCTCGGTGTAGAGCTCCAGCACCTGCTCCGGCGGCACGTTCAGCCGGCGGAGGTCCTGGAGGATCTTCCACTCGGGGTGCGGGGTGCCGGGCTCGCTGCGGTGCAGCAGCTTCTGCTCCGAGCCGTCCGGCCCCCGGTAGCTGAGCGCGGCGAAGTAGCCGGGGCCGACCGCCGGCACCCCGGGCGGCACCGGGGCCCCCGGCGGCGGTCCGGGCACCGCGGCGGGCGGGACGGGAGCCGGCGGCACCGGCGGCCCGGCCGGGGCCGGTGCGGGCGCCTGCGCGGCGGGGGCGGGCGC
>NZ_JBHXKE010000021.1:58476-59257 GCF_042722765.1 Kitasatospora sp. NPDC058406 | reverse complement strand
GGGGCCGCCTCCCGGGGGGGGTGTCGGCCCCCCCGCCACGGTGGTACCGGCCCGGTGTCAGCCCGGGAGGACCAGCCCGGTCCCTCCGGCGCCGAGGCCCGGACGGACGGCGGGGGCGGCGCCGTTCTGCTGGAGGCGGTCGACCAGGAGCGCGGCGAGCGTGCCCAGTTCCTCCTCGGTGCGGGACTGCGCGGTGACGTCCATGCCGACGGTGAGCACACCGTTGACCTGGCCCGTCCGGGCGGTGCGCAGCGGGGTGCAGGTGAAGCTGAAGATCTGCTGGATCCGCTGGGCCTCGGGCCGGGCGGACTGGATGCGGACGTCGTTGAGCACGGTGGTGCGGCCGGTGTGGTACGCCTCGGAGACCGCCTGCTGGAGGCCGGCGATGCCGAGCTGCGGGTAGGCCTGGCCGATCGTGCCGTACGCCGCGGGGGCGCCGAAGATGTCGGCGTGCTGGGCGTTGGCGTAGCGGATCTCCTGACCGGGGCCGTCGGTGAGCATGATCGGGAAGGGCGAGCCGTCGAAGGCCGCGAACATCTCCTGCTGCTGGGCGAGCAGGTTGTCGCGCAGCCGGATCTCGGAGAGCAGGGCCTCGGCGAGGTGCTGGATGTCGCGCAGCCGCTCGCGTCCCCACTGGCGGGGTTCGCGGTCGAGGACGCAGACGGTGCCGATGACGGTGTTGGTGTCGTGGCCGCGCGGGTCGCCGCGGTAGGCGCGGACGCCCAGCTCGTCGAAGAACGGGGGAACGGCGAACCCGGGGGGGGGGCGGCTGTAGGGCAGG
>NZ_JBHXKE010000021.1:0-58466 GCF_042722765.1 Kitasatospora sp. NPDC058406 | reverse complement strand
CCTTCTTTTTTTTTTCCGCGCGGGGGGGGGGTGGGGGGTGTGGGGCCGGGCCCCGGGGGGGGGGGCGGGGGCCGCGCCCCCCCCCCCCCCCCCCACGACCGGGTTACCGGCGAACCGGGGGTAGGCGAGGATGTCGTCCAGGGCGAGCGGCGAGCGCTGGGCGACGACGTGCGGGCAGAAGCCGTGACTCAGCGGCATCTCGCGGGTCGGGAGGTCGAAGGCGATCCCGCGATCCGCCCAGGAGGCACCTCCGTCGGACGTGACATCGGCGGAGTTTGGCGGAATGTAGAGCCCCCGGAACATCTGGCGCTCGTCGTTGATGAAGTTGACCATCGCGATGGGGGCGCGGGTGATGCTGGCGGCCAAGTGGGCGAAGCGGTCGAAGGCCTCGTCCGCCGTCGGTTCGTTGAGACCCAGGCTGCGCAGCCTGCGGGTCCGCTCGGACTCCCCGGCGGCACCCGGGAACTGGCCTTGAGTGCTCATCACATCAGTCATGGCGCACATGTAATCAGACATGCGGCGCTTTCCGCGCTCCCGGCCCACCACATCCAGCTTGCTGATGCTCAGTCAAAGGTGCATGTGGACGGCGACGTGGTCGACCCGGGAAAGCGGGTTGGATCATTTCCCCCTCCTGCGGCCATCTCAATCCTCGGTCGAACTCGGATGATCAGGATCTCGCCAATCGAAGATCAACTATGGAGCACTACCAAGCCACATATGACAATGAGCCCTGCCGAAAACGGTGGTTTCCTTCGGGCAGCGTTGGACATCGCCGATACTCCGCGCGCACCGGCTGCAATGGGGCAACCGGCCGCCACCCACCCCCACGCCTGGGCGACCGGAGCGGATCGGCTGCACGGACGGAGGCACGACCACCAGACGATCCGAGAGGACCCGGGCATGGCGATGGACTACTTCACCGACGAGCGACACGAATACCTCCGAGCGGAGGTAAGGGAGTTCGCGGAGAAGGAGATACGCCCACAGGTGGCCAGAATGGAGGCCGACCGCCGGGTCGAGTTCGAACTGTCCCGGGAGATCGCCCGTCGTGGCTGGATCGGAGTCACCATCCCCCGCGAGTTCGGCGGGCTGGGCCTCGGCCACCTCGCGAAGACCGTGATCGTCGAGGAGCTGTCCCGGGTCAGCGGCGCGATGGGCGCCATGGCCCAGGCCTCGCAGCTCGGTGTCGCCAAGGTCATCCACTTCGGGAACGACGTCCAGCGCCGCCACTGGCTCCCGAGGTTCGCCTCGGGCGAGTCGCTGCCGACCATCGCCGTCACCGAGCCGGAGTCCGGCGGCCACGTGCTCGGCATGACCGGCACCGCCCGGCGCGAGGGCGACGAGTACGTCCTCAACGGCCGCAAGTGGTTCGTCGGCAACTCTCACATCGGCGACGTGCACGGTGTGGTGTTCCGGACCGGCAAGGGCAGCCGGGGCCTCTCCGCCTTCCTGGTGGAGAGCGACCGCCCCGGTTTCCGCACCGGCACGCTCGGCTCGCAGAGCGGCCTGCACGGCTTCAGCTTCGGCGAGATCCTCTTCGAGGACTGCCGGATCCCGGTGGCCAACCGGCTCGGCCGGGAGAGCCAGGGCCTGGACGTCGCCTACTCCTCCTCGACCCTGTACGGGCGACTGAACCTCGCCGCCGTGGCGCTCGGCATCCACGTGGCGATCGTCGAGGACACCGTGCGGTTCGCGGAGGGGCGGATGCTCTACGGCAAGCCCCTCTCCCAGCTGCCCAACATCGCCCTGAAGCTGGGCGAGATGCAGTCCCGCCTGATGACCGCCAAGCTCGCCGCCTACCACGCCTCCCACCTGCTGGACCACGGCAAGGCGTGCGACGCGGAGCTGATGAACGCCAAGCTGGTCAACACCGAGTACGCCCTGGACTCGGCCCGCAACGCGATGGAGATCCACGCCGCCCGCGGCCTGCAGACGGAGTTCAACATCGAGCGCTACCTGCGCGACGCCACCCACGTCTACCCGCCGGCCGGCACCTCCGACATCCAGCGGCTGCGGCTCGGCCAGGTGGCCTCGGGCACCTACGGCAAGCAGTGGTCCGCCGAACTGTCGGGCCTGGCCAGCTGGGCCTGGACCGAACTGGCCCAGCGCGAGGCGGCGGCCGAGGCCGCCGCGGAGGTCGGTGCGGTGTTCCGGATGCCGCTGGCCGGCTGAACCGCACCGGCGACGACCGGCCGGGAGCCCGGAGGGGCTCCTTCGGGATCTCTTCCGGCGAAACGGACGACTCTTCGGAACAGGCGCCCTTGACCTGTCCCTGACGGCCTTCCGGCGACCACCCATCGGCCGCCGGAAGGCCGTCCGGCGTTTCCCGGAGCTCCGCTGACCAGCGGCGATCCCCGGCCCGACGGTCCGTCCGGGAACGGACCCATCCGTCACCGGCCGTTTACATATCGTCAGTTGATGTTGCAGTGAGGGCACCTGGGGCTGGTAGCGTGCCTGCAGTCGGCGGCCGTGCTGCACCCGTCCGGACGGTGACACCGCGTCATCCACGTCGGCGACCCTTCCGGGACCCGCCGGTCGTGGCACCCCCGAAGCCCCGGCCGGTACCGCACACGGGCGACCCCGCCGTTCGGCCCTGCTACAAGGAATCAGATGCCAGGCATATCGGCCCCCCGCACGGGCCACCGCGCCGGCCGGTCCGGCTCCCTCCGCAGCTCGCTCCTCGCGCTCGCGCTGGTCCCCTGCCTCGGCCTCGCCGCCGCCTGGGGCTACGCCGCCTACCTGCTGCGCGACTCCGGAGACACCACCGCCCTGTACGCCGGCAGTGCCGTCTTCGCCGCCGTCCTGCTCTGGAGCCTGGTCCGCGGCATACGCGTCGCGCGCTCCCTCCCGGCCAGGCTCTCCGGCCTGCGCGAGGACACCCTCGCGATCGCCCAGCACGAGATCCCGCAGGTGGTCGGCCGGCTCCAGTCCGGCGAGTCGGTCCCGTCCCCACCCGCCTGGGCCCCCGCCCGCAGGGTCGGCGACGAGGTGCAGCAGACCGCCGACGGCCTCGCCGCGGTCCGTCAGGCCGCGGTCGCCGCCATCATCCACCAGGCCCAGGGGCGCGAGGGGACGAAGAAGGTCTTCCTCAACATCGCCCGGCGCACCCAGATCCTGATCCACCGCCAGATCAGCATGCTCGACGCGCTGGAGCGCGAGCACGAGGAACCCGAGCTGCTGCGCGAACTGTTCGCCGTCGACCACCTCGCCACCCGGATGCGGCGCAACGCCGAGAACCTGGTCATCCTCGGCGGCGCCCTGCCCGCCCGGCGCTGGCGCAACGCCGTGCCCATGGTCAACGTGCTGCGCAGCGCCGTCTCCGAGACCGAGAACTACGCCCGGGTCGTCGTCCAGGGCGTGCCCCGCTCCTCGCTCAGCGGCCAGGCCGTCGCCGACGTGATCCACCTCGTCGCCGAACTGATCGAGAACGGCACCACCTTCTCCCCGCCGTACACCCAGGTCCAGGTCTCCGCGCAGGAGGTTCCGAAGGGCCTGGCCGTCGAGGTCGAGGACCGCGGCCTGGGCATGGGCGAGGACGAGTACGAGCGCCTCAACGACTACCTCGCCAACCCTCCCGAGCTCGACGTCTCCGCGCTCGGCGACGACCTGCGGCTCGGCCTCTTCGTGGTCGCCCGCCTGGCCGCCCGGCACGCCATCCAGGTCACCCTGCGCCCCTCCCCCTACGGCGGGACGCGGGCCGTGGTGCTGGTTCCGGCGGTGCTGCTGGAGCAGGCCGAGCAGGCGGCCTCCGTTCCCGGCCTGCCGGCCGGAGCCCGGGTCACCCGGACTCCGGTACCGGAGCCGCTGCCGGGCCCGGACGCGGACCTGGGCGAGATCGACGAGGAGCTGTCGGGGGCCCTGGCCGGCGTGCTCGGCGGGCTGCTGGGCACCGGGCCGACGCCCGGTTCCGGCGGCGCACCGGACTCGGCGCCGGGCGCGGTCGTGGGCCGGAGCGCGGACACCACCGCGGACACCACCGCGGTGACCGGCGACCTCGGCTACGTCCTCCCCGGCCACGTCCTTCCCGGCCAGGCCGTTCCCGGCCAGGTCGCGGGTGGGCCCGAGTGGCACGAGGCCCCGCTCGTGGACGGGACGCCCGCGAACGGCGTCCCGGTCGCCGGAACGACCGGCGGCGAAGGCGGGCTCGCCATCAGCGAGTTGCTCGCGCGCTACCCCATGGGCGGCGCACGGGGCGAGAACGACCCCGCCGTCAACGGCGGCCTGCAGGTGGGTGCGCAGATCCCCGGACTGCCCGGTGCGGTGGTCGTCCCACGACCCGTGCTGCCCCTGCCGTACGAGGAGCAGCAGGCGGGCGATCCGGCCGCCGGTCCGTCGGCCGGTCCCGCCGGGCCGTGGGAGAACGGCTCCGCGGAGACTCCCGGCGCCGGCTCCGACCGCGGCGACGGCAGCGGGAGCCACGCGCTCCCCGCCGCGCCCCGCACGCCGACGCACCAGCGGGCCGAGGACGAGGCCGCGGAGCACGGCCCCGACGGCGAGCTGCGCACCCCCCGCGTCCTGCCCCAGCGGGTCCGCAACGCCAGCCTCGCCGAGCAGTTGCGGGAGGCCCACGCCCCGGGCGCCATGCTTCCGCCGGTGGCCCACCCCGGCGCCCCGGCCACCGGCCCCGGCGCCGCGGCCCAGGGCCGGGACAACCCGTTCGGCCGGACCGGACCGCAGGGCGGAGCCGACCCGTACGGCCGGCCCGGACCGGCGGCCCCGGCCGCCGACGACCTGATGCCTCAGCGCTCGCGCGCGACCATGGCCGCCATCCAGCGCGGCACCCGTACCGCCCGTGCGGCGGCACCCGACTCGGACGCACCGGCCACTCCCTCTGCACCGGCCGCACCTTCCGCAGCTAAGGAACAGCAGTGATGACGCAGCACACCGACACCCAGCGCGACCTCAACTGGCTGCTGGACCAGCTGGTGGCGCGGGTCCCGGAGACCCGGCACGCCATCGTCCTCTCCGAGGACGGCCTGCTGGTCGGGCTCTCCCAGGGCCTGGACCGGGCCGACGCCGAGCACCTCTCCGCCGTCGCCTCCGGCCTGCAGAGCCTCGCCCGCGGCGCCGGGCACCGGTTCAACGGCGGCCGGGTCCGGCAGACCGTGATCGAGATGGACCAGCTGTTCCTGTTCGTCACGACCGCGGGCCAGGGCGCCCGGCTCGCCGTCCTCACCAGCGAGGCGGTCGACGCCGGGCTGATGGCCTACGAGATCAACATGCTGGTCAAGCAGGTCGGCCAGTACCTCACGGCGGCGCCGCGCAGCGACGCCGGCCTGTCGGGCGCGGGTGGCAGTGCGTGACCGTCGACGCCGAAGAGGCCTGGTTCTTCGACAAGGACGCAGGCCATCTGGTCCGTCCTTACGCCATCACCAACGGGCGCACCGGACCGGTCCGTGACGGGTTCGCTCTGATCACCCTGGTGGTCACCGCCGACGCGCGCACGGACACCAGCCGGCTGACGCCCGAACCGGCCGCGATCCTCGACCTCTGCCGCGAACGCCCGCTGGCGGTGGCCGAGATCGCGGCCAGCCTGGACCTCCCGGTGAGCGTGGTCAAGGTGCTGCTGGACGACCTCGCCGAGGCCCGGATGATCCTCACCCGGGCACCCGTGCAGCTCGCCGAGGCGCCGGACATCTCGCTGATCCGGGCCGTCATCGAGGGCGTGCGCCGGCTCTGACCGGCCGTCGCCCGCCCGGCCGTCCCCGCGGCCGTCGCAGTCCCCCGTTCATTCGTGTTCCGTTCAGTTCCCTCCCAGGAGACCCGACGTGACGACCCAGAGCCTGGTGCCGGGCGCGGTCAAGATCCTCGTCGCCGGCGGCTTCGGCGTCGGCAAGACCACCATGGTCGGCTCGGTCAGCGAGATCGAACCGCTCCAGACCGAGGAACGGATGACCCGCGCCAGCATCGGGGTCGACAGCCTCGACGGGATCCAGGGCAAGTCCACGACCACCGTCGCGATGGACTTCGGCCGGATCACCGTCCGCGAGGACCTGGTGCTCTACCTGTTCGGCACGCCGGGCCAGTTCCGGTTCTGGTTCATGTGGGACGACCTCGCCCTCGGTGCGCTCGGCGCGATCGTGCTGGCCGACACCCGGCGGCTGGAGTCCAGCTTCGCCGCCGTGGACTTCTTCGAGCAGCGCGGCATCCCGTTCGCCATAGGGGTCAACTGCTTCCACGGCCGCCGCGACTGCACCCCCGAGGACGTCCGGCGCGCCCTGGACCTCGACCCGGGCGTCCCGGTGGTGCTGTGCGACGTGCGGGACCGCGCCTCCAGCAAGGAGCTCCTGCTCGCCCTCCTCGACCGGGTCCACCGGGAAGCACTCGCCGCGCAGCGCTGACGGGCCGCGCGGCTTCCGCGCGGCGCGGCGCGGCGCCGACGGACGACTCGCGGCCGGGCCCCGGTCAGGTCCTGACCGGGGCCGCCGGCGTCAGCTCCAGCTCGTACAGGGCCCGGACCAGGGGTGCCAGCTCGGGGACGTCGGCGGCCTTGGTGAGCGTCGCCTCCAAGGCCGCGTCGTGGACCGGCCGGGCGGCCGCGAGGAGCTCGCGCCCCTGCGGGGTCAGCTCGGTGTAGATGCCGCGCCGGTCGTCCGCACAGAGGTAGCGGCTGAGCAGCCCCCTGTCCTCCAGCCGCGTCACCAGCCGGGTGGTCGCGCTGCTGCTCAGCGCGGCCGCCCGGGCCAGCTGCTGCATCCGCATGTGCCAGCCGTCCTGCCGGGAGAGGGCGTCCAGCACCGTGTACTCGACCACCGAGAGCCGGTGCTCGGCCTGCAGCGCCTTCTCCAGCGCCGTGTCGATCTGACCGTGCAACGCGGCGAGCGTGCGCCAGCCGCAGGCGCGGATCTCGGCGGCATCGTCCTGGATACCCATGGCTGGAGCCTCTCTGCTGCCGGTCGTCCCTCTGGCGACGGTCCTGCCATCGCCTGTCGTCCACTGCCGGTCGGCGGTAGGACGACCGGTCGAACGTTTCATGTCCTCCCAGTATGCCATTCGGCGCCGTTTACCTGCTCGTGCAAGTACCTCCCCTTATGGCTGGGATGACAGCTGTGAATGGACGGACGCCCCCTCCCCGGCAGGCACCGGCCCGGCGGCGGGCACCGGCCCGGACATCGCGGACGTCCAGGCGGTCGCGCAGAGCGCCGAGGCGAGCTCCTCCCCGTACCAGGCGGCTGCCAGCCAGGCCACGGCGAACGCCTCGTGGTCGTCCGCGACCACCCGGCCGAAGACGTCGCGCGGCTGGTCCGCAGCCGCCGAACGGAGCCCGTCGAGCAGCGCGGCACCGGTGGCCAGACCCGCCGACCGCAGTCGTGCCCGGTCACCGTCCACCGACCGCGCGCCGTCGGCCGTCCGCACGGTGAGGGTCAGCGCGGCCCGGCCTCCGGTCACCGCCTGCTCGACCCGGCGGGTGAGCAGGTGGACCGGGGCCGCGGGGCCCTCCCGGTCCGGGAGGGCCGCCAGGGGTCCGGGGGCGGAAGGAGCTCCGGTGAGGCGTGACGCGCCCTCCGGTTCCGCGCCGGACGGGGTCGGGGCTTCGGCCGGGGTCTCGGCCGGGAGGACGAGATCCGCCCGCTGGAGCCGCTCCAGACCCAGGTTGACCCGGTCCGCCCGGTCGGTCAGTGCGAGCGCCGGCTCGCCCGGGTGCGGACCGTCCGCCGGCGCCCCGACCGCAAGCAGCCGCAGCTCCGGCCGGGCCGCCCGCTCCAGCCGGCCGACCACCCTCAGCCGCAGCCCGGGAGCGGCGGCGAGCAGCGCGAGGTTGCCCCGGTGGGCCAGCCCCGGGTGGTCGTGCGCGGCGCGGAGCACCACGACGGCCCCGCCGCAGTCGGCCAGCAGTTGCAGTGCCCCGCCCGGCCCGTACGGAACGGCACCGATCAGCGTCACCTCCAGGAACAGCAGCTCGCTCCCGGCTGGCCTGCCCTCCGGGGGCAGCGCCGCCGCCGCGAGCGCCCGCTCCACCTGCGCGGCGGGCGGCTCGGCCCACAGCCTGGCGATCGGCTCCGCCGTCCACGCGGCCCCCGAGGCGCGGACCGCGCGGACCGCGGCACCCGCGCCGAGCCGCCCGCCCGCCGACCGGGTGGCGCCCTGGACCGCCAGACCGGCCCGGGTGAACTCGCGGTGGCTGAGCAGCGCGTCCCCCAGCCGGATCGCCCGGTTCCCGGCACCGACCGCCTGCGGTGCCGCCGTCGTCGCGTCGGCGTGCGGCATGATCTCGGCGATCGTGTGCAGGCCGCCGCCCGCGTCGACCGCCCAGGTGACCGCACCCGCATGGGTGGGCGTCAGTACCGGCTCGCTGAACAGCCCGTACAACCGCAGACCGCCTGCCTCGCCGTACGCCTGGCGGGCGGTGCCGCGCAGGCCGGCGATGCCGACCGGGACGACAGGCGGGGTACCGTCCGGGGCGCCGTCCGCCGGACCGGCCGGGGCGGCGGACGCGGCGTCGGCCAGGGCCGTGGTGAGGCCGAGGAGCTCGCGCAGGGCGGCGACCAGGTCGGCCAGCCGGTGGTCCGGCTCCCCCGAACGGGCCGCCCGGACCCGGGTGACCACCGCCACGGCCGCGGCCGACGGCCGGTACAGCCCGGCCAGCCGCGCCCGGTGGGCCGCGCGCAGCAGCTCCGCCTGGAGCACGGCGCCGGCGCCGCCCACGCCGGCCGCCAGGACGGCGGCGCCCGCCCGGTGCAGGTGGTGCACGGCGGCCACCTCGGCGGCGGCGAGGACGTCGGGGGGCGCGCCGTCACCGGTCCCCGCAGTGGTCCCGGCAGTGGTCCCTTGAGCGGCGACCGGAGTGCCGGCGGGCGGGGCCGCGGCGGACGGCCCCGCCCCGTCCGTACCGGCGCCTCCGGTGCCCGGTCGCCCGGCCGGTTCCTCGTCCGTGATCGGGCAGACGGTGACCGCCGCCGCCCGGTGCACGCACGCGGGTGCCAGCAGGCAGCCGCAGCGGACGTCGGCCTGATCGGCGATCACCCCGCCCGGGGCGTGCAGGACGAGCTCCGCCTCCTCGTCCACGGCGATCCGCCAGTCGTCGCCGGTGCGCTCCACCGGGCGGCCCGCCAACTTGGCCGCCGCGCTGTCCAGCCGCTTCTGCAGCCGGGCCGAGAGCCCCGCCACCACCTCGGCGACCACCTCCGGCCTGATCGCCGGCCAGTCCGCCCCGGTCTCCTGCACCGCTCCCACCGCTCCCGTCTCCGTCATCGGACCTTCTCCCCCACCCAGCGGGCCAGTTCGAGCGGGCTGAGCGCCGCCACCGGCATCCCGGCCGCGACCAGCCGGCCCGCGACCGCCTTCGAGTACCGTGCCGTCCCGGTGTCGTCCAGCGCGGCGCAGCCGACCAGGTGGCAGCCCGAGTCGACCAGCGCCCGGGTCTGGGCGAGCAGCCCCCCGATCGGGCCGCCCTCCTCGAAGTCGCTGACCACCGCGACCAGCGTGCGGGACGGCACGGTCACCAGCTCCCGCGCGTACTTCAGGCCGGCGGCGATGTGCGTGCCGCCGCCGATCCGGACCTCCAGGAGCAGGCTCAGCGGATCCTCCACCCGGTCGGTCAGGTCCACCACCTCGGTGGAGAAGGCGACGAAGTGGGTGCTCAGCGAGGGCACCCCGGCCAGGATCGACGCGGTCAGCGCCGCCCAGACGGTCGAGGCCTCCATCGAGCCGGAGACGTCGACGACCAGGATCAGCCGCCAGTCGGACGCCTTACGGGCCCGGGTGCGGAACACCGGCCGCTCCGGGACGATCACCAGGCCGCCGCCGGGGCTGCCGGGCGGGCCCGGTTCGGCCGGGCGGGCGGTGGCGAGGTTCGCGCGAATCGTCCGGTGCAGGTCCAGCCCGCCGCCCGGGCGGCGGCTCGGGCGCGGCACGCTGATCCCGGTGAGGGCCGGGCGCAGCGTGGTCGCCAGCTCCCGGGTCAGCTCGTCGACCAGGCGGCGGACCAGCGGGCGCAGTCCGGCGATCCGGGCCTCGGGCAGGCCGCCCGCGTGCTCCAGCACGGTGCGCAGCAGGTCCACGGAGGGGCGGACGGCGCCGGGGTCGATCGCCGCCAGGGCGTCGGTCCGGCCCCGTTCGACGGCCGCCGCCAGGACCTCCTCCCGGATACCCGGCCCGAACAGGGCGATGAGCTCCTCGGACCACTCCCGCACGCCCGGGAACGGCGCCTCGCGTCCACCGCGGTTCCCGCCGCCCCGGCCGTCCAGGCCGGGGCCGGAACCCTCGCCGTGTCCCGTCCCGTACAGCTCGTCGAGGGCGGTGGCGAGCCTGGCGGAGCGCCCGCCGAGGCCGCCGTCGCCGGGCCGGCCCAGCAGGAGCCGCCACCGCTCGGAAGGGCCGAGGGCACGGGCGGAACCGGCTGCGGGGTCGGCCGCAGAACCGGCTGCGGGAGCGGCCGGGCGGTCGGCGGACGGGTCTGCGGCGGGGACGGGTGCCGCGCCGGACGGGCGGGCCGGAGTGCCGCCGGGAGCCGGGTGCGCGCCCGCGCGGTCCGGCGCGGTGAGCGCCGCCGGGAGCAGTCCTCGACGGCCCAGTGCGGCCCGGGCGGCCAGGTCGGCCCGGGACCAGTCGGCGAGCAGGGCCGGCGGCACCTCCTCGGGCAGGACGTCGAGACGGGCGCCGAGCCGCTCCTCGACCAGGGTCAGCAACCGGTCGCGGGCGGCCGGGCTGAGGGTGTCGAAGCCGCCGCGCAGCGCGGGCAGGCGGTCCAGGAAGGCGTCGTCCGCGAGGGTGACGACCCGTTCCAGCACCGGTTCGAGGACTTCGGGAGCGCTCGCGAACAGGCCCTCGGCCGCCGTCAGCAGTCCGACCAGCGACCGGCCCAGAGCCTGCCGTGCCTCGGGACCGGTGGCCCCGTCCACCCAGGAGGCGGCCCGGCCGCCGAACACCGCGGCTTCCTCGTGTCCGAGCAGCACCCGCACCGCACCTGCCGCGCCGCGGACCAGCGGGCTTCCGCCGTCGGAGAGTTCGGCGAGGGCGTGGCCGAGCCGCAGGCCCCCGGCGAGGTCGGCCCGCCGGGCCAGTTCCACCAGGGCCCGGGCGTCGGCCGGCTCGTCCGAGCCGCCGAGCCCTTCCAGTTGCCGGACCGCGGCCACCGTCACCACCTCCGCGGCGGCGGCGAGGGCCTCGGCCCTGCCCGACCGGGCGGGGCCGGGCGGTGCCGCCGGGCGGTCCGCGTCGTGATCGGCGTCGTGATCGGCGTCGCCGCCGGCGTCGTGACCGGTGCCGGACGGGTCCGGGGCGAGGCCGGGGACGTGGCCGGCGCTGAGCCGGTCGACGAGGGCGAGGGCGTCGAGGAGTTCGGGGAGGGTCCCGCTCTCGGGGAGGACGGCGGTGAGCTGGGCGAGGCGGGAGTCGGCGAGGGCGGGGAGCCCGCAGGCGGCCGCGTCGGCCAGGCCCCGCAGGACCTCGCGCGCGGTCGGGCCGTCCGCCTGCCGCTCACGGCGCAGCTGTTCGCGCAGGGCGCCTTCGGCCGCCTGGGCCGGGGTGACACCCCGGGTACCGGCGACGGTGAGCATCGCGGCGGCGGTCGGGGTCCACTGGACGCGCCAGCGGGTGGAGAGGGTCTCGGTACCGCCCGCGCCCGTGGTGGCGACCGGGTCTCCGTACGGGACGCCGCAGACGGCGAGCCGCTGCAGGAGGAGTTCGCGGCGCCGGTCGAGGGACGACCGGAGCGGGTCGAGGCGGAGATCCCGCGGGGCGGACTCGGCGGTCTCACCGGGGCCGGGCAGGCCGAGTTCGGCGAGCAGCGCCTCGACGGCGGGTGCGAGGCCGCTGCGCGGGGCGGCCGGCGCCGGCCGGCCGGTGCGGGTGCCGACCAGGACGCGTTCCAGGGCGCGGGCGACGGCCCTGCCGCGGCCCAGTGGCTCGCCCTGGGCGAGGGCGGTCTGCACCGCCTCGATCAGTTCGCCCCGGCCGGGCGCGGCGAGCCCGCGCAGCCGGGCGAGGTCGCCGGCGATCCGGACGATCTCGCGGGCGTCGGCCGGGCCGGAGGGGTGGTCCTGGTTGCGGAGCGCCTCGCAGATGCGGACGGCGGTCGTGGTGAGCGCCTCGGCGAGCCGGTCCGGGTCGCCGCCCGCGTCGAGCACGGTGTGCTGCCACTCGGGGTCGCGGATGCCGGCCGGGTAGCCGGAGCGGGCGTCGAGCAGCGGGTAGGTGTAGGGGATCAGCGAGACGACGTGGCCGCCGCCTGCGGGGGCCGGGTCGGCGGGGTCCGCGGCCCGGGCGGCGTCCCCGGGGGCGGCCGGGCCGGCGGCCGTCAGCGCGGGGGCGTGGAACGCGCCGATCACGGCGGCCACCCGGCGTCCACCCGCCGCGGCCTCCTCGATGCGGGACCGCATCCAGTCCTCGCGCCGCAGGTCGTACGGGTCGACGCCGGGGCCGTCCTGGGCGTCCCGGCGCAGCGCCCAGCCGACCAGCAGGGCGGCGCGGCGGACGGCCTCCGGTGCGGAGCCCGGGGCGGCCGTCTCGACCAGGCGGTCCCAGAGGTCGTCGTCCTCGCGGCCGGTGAGGCGGTGCCGGAGGGCGTCGGCCACCCCCGGCAGGGGGCCGGCGGCGGCCCGCTCCCCCGCCGCCGGGGCCGAACCGCGCTCGGCGCCCCGAAGGGCGAGCGGCAGGTCGCAGGCGACCGTCTCGACGCCGTTGCGGCGGGCCCAGCGCAGGGCGGCCAGCTCCGGCGAGAAGTCGGCGAAGGGGTAGAAGGCGAGCCCTCCGGCGCCGCGCCCCGCGTCACCGCCGTCGTCCGGGCCGCCGGGCGCGGCGGCGAGGGCGACCGGCGCCCGGGTGGACTCGTCCGCCAGCCAGTCCAGCCAGGGCTGGAACTCGGCGGGCAGCTCGACGAGCAGCACCTCGGGCCGGGCGGCGTCGAGCAGTGCGGGCACGACCGCGCTGAGCGAGGGCGCGTGGTGGCGCACCCCGATCAGGTACGGCCCGGGCGCACCGAGGCCGGAGTCGGCCAGCCGGGCCGCTTCCGCCTCGACCACGCCTCGCGGGTCGTCGACGCCCGCCTCGTCGGGCAGCACCGCGCTGCTCATGTGTTCACCTCTCCGGTGTGGAACGGATCTGGATGGGGCCGGGCCGCCGGGCGGGCGGGTCGGCCGGGGGGACGGGGAGCCGCCGCGGTGCCGACCGTCGCCGGGTGGCTCTGGTGCGGTGCGGCGGTGGGCGTTTCGGGGCCGGGTGCGCCGGTGCGGGTCGCGCACACCGCGCACCGGGCCCGGCGACGGTGGCCGCCGCAGGCCCGGCGGATGCCGTCGGGGCCCGGCCGGAGGCCGCCGGTCCCGGTGGCGGTGTGCGCGGTCACCTCACGACTCCAGCGCCGTGCGGAGGTCCCAGAGCGTGCGCCAGGTGCCGGCGCCCTGTTCGGCGCGCCGGCGGACCGGGCCGTCCCAGTAGCCGAGCAGGCGGGCGCCGTCGGCGGGGTCGTCCTTGCGGACGACCCCGATGAGCTGGCCGGGCAGGCGCCCGAGCAGGTCGCCGCCGTCGGGGAGGTAGGCCGCGGTGACGCCGAGGGCCGTGGCCACCGAAACGGCCTCGGCGGTGCTCATCACGGTGGACGGGCGTTCGACGTCCCAGCCCTCGGTGGAGCGGCCGGTCCGCAGGTCCCGGAAGGCCGTGACCAGCGCCTCCAGGACCGCGTCGTCGACCGCGTAGGGGGCGCCGGCACGGGCGACCGCGGCGGTGGACTGACGCCGGACCAGCTCGACCTCGGCGGCCAGGCTGCCGATCGGACCGACCGTCTCGAAGTTGAACCGTCGCTTGAGCGCGGCGGACATCTCGCTGACGCCCTTGTCCCGCAGGTTCGCGGTGGCGATCAGGGTGAAGCCGGGCACCGCGTGCAGCTGGCCGTCCGGACTCCCGGCCAGCTCCGGGACGGCGATCCGCCGTTCGGAGAGGAGCGAGACCAGGGCGTCCTGGACCTCGGGGAGGCACCGGGTGACCTCCTCGACCCGGGCGACCGCGCCGGTGGTCATCGCGGTGAGCACCGGGGACGGCACCAGGGCCTCCCGGCTGGGGCCCTTGGCCAGCAGGAGGGCGTAGTTCCAGCCGTACTTGAGCTGGTCCTCGGTGGTGCCGGCGGTGCCCTGGACGGTGAGTGCGCTGGTGCCGCAGACGGCGGCGGCCAGGAGTTCGGAGAGCATCGACTTCGCGGTACCGGGCTCGCCGACGAGCAGCAGGCCGCGCTCGCCGGCGAGGGTGACGACGCACCGCTCGACGAGGGCCCGCTCGCCGACGAACTTCTGCTCGATGGCGAGGCTCTTCCGCCCCGCCTTGAGCTTCTCGCCGTCGCTGCCCATCACGAAGGTGATGACGGCGCGCGGGGTGAGGCGCCAGCCGGGCGGCCGGGGGCCGGAGTCGTAGGCGGCGAGGAACTCCAGTTCGGCGGCGTGGCGTTCCTCGGGCGGGACGACCTGCCGGGCGGCCGCAGGTTCCGTGGTGGTGGGGGTGGTCATCGGCGGGCCTTCCTGCGCTTGCCGGTCTGGAGCTCTTCGTAGCCGGGGGTGTCCCCGTCGGTGACGCGCTGCCAGGCCCGGGTGAACAGCTCCGGGACGGCGTGGCGGGGCAACGCGGTCCGGTGGGTGGGCAGTTCGTAGAGCCCGGCCTTCCAGGTCTCGGCGGGCAGGGCGGGAGTCTTGGCCTCCTGCCAGCCGCCGGGGAGGAAGAGGGTGCGGCCCGCCCGGGCCCGCTTGGCCTCCAGGACCAGTCCGGATCCGGCGAGTTCGGCCCGGGCCCGCTTCAGGCGGGCGGGCTTCCAGCCCGTCCAGCGGGCGGCGTTGCGGTCGGTCGGGTCGGGGAGGGCGAGCAGCTGGAGGTAGAGCGCGGCGGCGTCCTCACCGAGCTCGTGGGTCTTGGCCACCTCGGCGACGAGGTCGGGCACGCTGACCTGCGGGTGGTGCGGCCAGGACAAGTCGGACCCGTCGGCCCCGTCGGCCCCGTCGGGGTCCGGAGCCGGTCCGGCTCCCGGCAGGGCGGCCAGCCGGTCGAGCTCGCCGCCGAGGATCGTCCGGATCGCGAGCACCTGGTCCGCGAACCCGTAGCCCTCGGCGAGGCCGCCGAGCAGCTCCAGCACCGGGTCGTCGGCCCCGGTGAGGCCGGCCGGGCGCAGCCAGATCTGCTCGTCGCCGTGGCCGGGCGACAGGACGACGGCGTCGCCGCACCGGACCAGGCCGTCGGTGTCGGCGCCGCCCTCGACGGGCAGGCCGAACCGGGAGCGCAGCACCTCGGAGACCGGGCGGCCCTTGACGGTCTGCACGTAGCCGTAGCTCAGCAGCAGCTCGGGGTCCGCGAGGCGGGCGCGCAGCGCGACGGCGGCCCCGGGCAGCGACGGGCGCAGCGGGCTCTCGTAGGGCAGGTGGTAGGCGAGCCAGCGGACGGCGTCGACGGCGCCGGTGAGGCTGTCGTACGCCGGCAGGGCGGCGGGGTCGTCGGGGCGCAGGCGCAGTGAGCCGTCGTCCTCCTCGGGGCGGAGCCGGTGGCGGGTGGTGCGGCTGAGCCACGGGGTGCGGGCGACGTTGAGGATCTCCTCGATGTGCGCGATGGTGGCGCCGCTGACGGTGGCCTGGATCTCCTCGGGCAGGGTGACGAGCCTGCCGAGGCGTTCGGTCCAGAGCGCCGCGGCGGCCGCGGTGTCGGGGCCGTCGGTCCAGAGGCTCGCCGGGTCCGCGGGCAGCAGGGCCGCCCAGACGTCGGTGAGGACGGTCCGGTCCCGGTCGCGGACCCAGTCCCGGGCGGCCTTCGCCTCGGAGGACTTGAGGCCGTACTCCTTGAGCCGGTCGGCGGGCAGCGGCGCGCCGTACCACTGGACGAGGGCGGCGGTGGGGCTGAGCAGGAGGGTGGCGCGGACGGCGCCGATGCCGCTGCGGTCGCCGAAGTCGGCGGCGCGCTCGGCCCGGTGGGGGATGCCGCCGTGCAGGGCGAGCAGGGCGGTGAAGCGGGTGACCCAGTCGGCGGTGAGGGTCTCCTCGGTGCTGCGCTCCTGCTCGGCGCCGAAGTGCGCGACCTGTCCGAACGCTCCCGACGGGTCGTGGTCGACGGCGAGCCAGTGCACCCGGTCGTTCTCGTGGTGGCGGCAGCCGAGGATGACGACGGTGCGCTCGCCGTGCCGCCACACCTGGCCGGCCCGCTTCTCGTGCTTGCCCTTGGTGGCCTTGGGGTCGGTGAGCGGTTCGGTGAGGGTGACCTCGCGGACCGTGGCGCCGCGGTCGGCCAGGGGGCCGGCGGTGAGTTCGGTGAGCAGCAGCGCGAGCGAGGCGCGTGCGGCGTCGGAGGTGAGCGGGGCGGCGGCGGCGTAGGCGGCGGTGCCGAGCCGGCCGAGCAGGTGCAGCCAGCCGTGGTGGTTGTCGTCACCGTGCAGCTTGATCCGGTGCGGCGTCGTCCAGCTCTCGCCGGTGGCCGCGGGCGGTGCGGCGAGGACGGCGGTGACGGCCCGGAGGTTGTTGAGGACGCGCCAGTTGGCGGACCGCTCCCAGTTCCGGCCGAAGCCCCCGATGTCCGGCAGCAGGAGGGTGACGGCCTCGCCGAGGTCGTAGTCGGAGCCGTGCTCCGGCCGGTAGGCGAAGGCGGTGGTGCCGCTGTCCGCGGAGGCCTCGGCCTCGGCCTCGGGCTGCGGGACGTACCGGGAGATCGTGTCGAGCAGGTCGGCGGCGGTCCGGGCGAGCCCGGTGACCCCTGCGAGCAGCAGCCGGTCCCCGATGCCGGGGAGGATCCCGGCGACGTCCTGGACGGGGAGCCCCTTCTTGGCCTTCTTGCCGCTGACCAGCCGGCGGCGCACACCCTGGGTGGTGAGCCAGAGCTGGCGCTCCTCGGGGACGGGCTCGGCGTCGACCGGCCAGGCCGCGTCGATCAGCCGGGCGGCCTGCTCGGCGGTGACGGTGCGCAGGTGGCGCGAGCCCTCCTCGTCGCGCGGCCGCAGGACGTGCCAGTAGGGCAGCGGGGGCACCAGCGCGGTGCCGGCGGCGCCGCGGCCACCGGGGCGGCAGAACCGGACGTCGGCGGTGGCTCCGGCGGCGTCGCCCTCGACGACGGCCGGCCCGGCGACGGTACCCGTGGCCGTGGCGCCGTCGGTCGGCAGCACGAAGGCGAGGTGGTCGTTGGGGAGTTCGACGAGCAGCGGGTGGGCGCCACCGGGCAGGCCGAGCCGGCCGAGCGGGTAGAGCTTGGCGTGGTCCCTGGTGTTGTGCAGGACGAGGGTCGTGCCGTCGGCGGTACCGGTGGTGACGCGGCCGCCCTCGACCCGGAGCCAGCTGCCGACCGCGGAGCCGTCCGTGCCGAGCGGGGTGTCCTCCAGCCCGGGCCGGAGGGGCAGCAGCAGGGTGCGCCGGACGTCGAGCCGGCCGGCGGCCGCGGTGGCGGCGATCCGGGGCGGTTCGGCGGCGCGGCCGAGGGTGCCGGTGGCCGGGTCGAGTTCGGTGAGCGCGGCGGTGCCGCGGCCGTGGCGGACCGTCCAGTAGCCGGTGCCGTCGCCGAGGACCTGGTACTCCTCGGGCATCCGGGTGTCACCGGGGTGCAGCGGGCGCTCGCCGGTGCTCCTGCCGCCGCCGGGCAGCGGGAGCGACGGCTGGTCGGGCTCCTGGGACCCGCCGTAGTAGTAGGCGATGGTCGCGCCCCCGAGGTCGAAGATCTCGGCGGGACGGCTGGACCAGTAGGCGCGCTGCTTGCGCTCGTGGAACCAGGCGACCAGCAGCTCGCCGTCGACGAAGCGGAACCGGGGCCGCTGCCAGGACTCCTGCTTGTCGGGGATGCGGACGGCGTGTTCGAGGAGGATGCCCTCCGCGCCGACCACGAGGGCCTGGTCCCCGCGGACCAGGATGAGGTGCGGCCAGGCGTCCTCCAGGATGAGGCCCTCGGGGAGCGTCTTGCTGTCGCCGAAGCCAGGGGCCTCACTCTTCTTGACACCGAGCCGGGCGAGCGCCTCCTCCAGCGCGGGCCAGCCGAGTTCGTCGAGGATGCCGGTGCGCAGGCTGCGGGCGAGCAGGCCGGCCACGTCGAGCGCGGCGATCCGCTCGGCGGCGGCCGGGTTCTCGGTGCGGATGGCGGCGCGGCTGGAGGACAGCCCGCGCAGCAGTCCGACGGCGGTCGAGAGGCCGCGGACGGCGGCGAGCTCGTCGGCTCGCGCGTCGGACCACTCGACGAACAGCTCGCGCAGCACCGGTACCGCCGTCACGCCCTTGGTGCCGGCGGCCTTCCAGACGTCGGGGACGGCGGCGCGCAGGGACGGCCGGAAGCGGGCGTCGGCGGCGACGGCGGCGAGGTCGCGCCCGTCGGTGCCGGAGGCCTGGACCCAGCCGGAGAGGTGGAAGGTGTGCCCGTCGGACGGGTCGGCGACCGGGACGCCCTCGGCGAGCAGCAGATCGAGGAGTTCGATCTGGGTGGCACTGCGGCGCACCCCGGTGAAGAGGTCGACCGGGACGGCCTCGGCGCGCAGGCGCGCCGCCATCCGCGCGGCCAGGGCGAGGGTCTCGGCGCTGAGGCCGCGATCGCGCCAGCCGCGGCCGAGGTGGTTCACCCAGCGCTGAAGCCAGGCGGCGGCGGGTTCCGCGGGCGCGCCGCCGTCGATCGGCTCGGCGGAACCGGCGGGCGCGGCCGAACCGGTGACGTCGGTGAGCAGCCGGTCGGCGCCGCTCTCGGAGAGGACGGTGAGCCAGGCGGTGTCCTGGCCGTCGCGGTCGTCGGAGCCCGCGGGGTCGGGCAGGATCTCCAGCAGGCGGGCGCGGACGGTGTCGTCGCGCCGGGCGAGCTCGATGATGGCGTCGTGCCAGCTCTTCCAGAACGCGGTGGGTGCCCGGTTGACGGCGGGCGAGGCGAGCAGCTCGGCGAGCAGGACCCGCTCGTGCTCGTCGCGGTCGAGGCCGGCGGCCCGGAGCAGGGCCCGGGCGTCCTCGGCGACCCCCGCGTAGGGGGCCATCCCGGCCGCCGAACGCTCGGTGCAGAGCTGGCTGAACCGCTGCCAGGCGGTCACCGGGTCCAGCCGGACGCTCAGCTCCTTGACGTACTGGCGGAGCGCCTTGACGGTGAGCGCGCCGGCGAGGGCGAACTCCAGGAAGACGGCGCGCAGCCGCTCCTCGTCGACGGTCAGGTTGTGGGTGCGCTCGGCGTCGCGGGCCTTGCCGAAGAAGGTGCTCGCGTAGGTCTGGTTGCCCTGTTCGAGGAAGATCCGACCGACCTGCTCGCAGTAGGTGGGCAGGAAGTGCGGCACCGCGCGGCCGAGCCGCTTGGCCAGCTCCTCGAAGCCGTCCTTGGCGTGGCCGGGCTTGGACTTGGCCTGGCGGGCGAGCCGCTCCATCTCCTTGACCAGCGCGAGCGCGTGGTGGCCGTTGGCCGGGTCGTGGACCAGCGCCCAGGCCGGGAAGCCGAGCGCCTCCTGCCGGACCTGGCCGACCTCGGCCGGTTCCCCGGCGGGCACGAGGCCGAGGAAGTCCACCGCGAGGTCCTCGGCGGGACCGAGCGCGCCGGGCACCAGGCGGACGATCCGGCGCTCGCCGAGCACCGGGTGGGCGTAGCTGCGGGCGGTGAGGACGTCGGCGACGGCGTCGGGCGCGCCGGCGCCGGGCAGGGTACCGGGCGGAAGGACCGCCCCGGCGTCCAGCAGGCGCTCGCTCAGTTCGGTCCCGCGTGCGGTCCCGCGCTCGGCTCCGGTGGTGCTCATTCGGCTTCCTCCCCTTCGATCGTGCGGCCGGCGTACAGCGCGGCGGCCATCCGCGTCCCCTCGGACCAGGCGACCGGTCCGACCTCGGCGAGCGGCAGGACCTTGCCGTCCGGGCCCGCCCAGCTCAGCGAGCCCGTCTCGCACTCGTCGTACTCGTAGTAGTCGCCGACCCAGACCCTGGCCTCCAGCGCGCGGCCGTCCTCGACCACGGGCAGCACGGCGTGACCGCCGCGGACCCGGTAGCCGAGCCGGGCGCACCGGCCGAGCAGGTCGCGCAGCGCCGCGTAGTGACCACCGGCGTAGGTGTCGACCTCGGTGCCGGTGGTGTCGGCAGGCCGGTGCCAGACCTCCCGGTACAACTGCTGGACCTGCTGGGAGACGCCGAGTTCGACGGCGAACTCGCGCAGCTCGTCCAGGTCGGCCAGCAGGACCGGGTGGGGTATCAGCAACTCGTCGGCGGTCAGGCGGACGGTGTCGCCGTCGAGGTCGACCAGGCCGATCCCGCGCTCGGCGTCGGCACCGCGCAGGAACCCGGCGACGGCGCCGTCGGAGCCGGTGACGACCAGGTCGCGCAGGACCTCCTGCCAGGCCTCGTCGGCCCAGACGGCCGTGACGACGGCGGCGGGCACCGGCAGCGAGCGGACCATCCACCGCTCGACGCTCTCCAGGCAGCCGCGCCGGTGTGCGGCCAGCCACTCGGTGAGCTGCTTGAGCCCCACCACCACCGGATCGTCGTTGAGCTTCGACGGAAGGCTCTTCAGCGGACGCCCCGCCGCATTCCGGCAGAGCACCTTTCCCTCTTCGTCGAGGGCGACTTGATAGCCACCCGCACCCGTATCCACCCACGCCACGGCCGCTCTCCTCCCAGCTGGTCGGTCAGTGATGGAAGGAACGTAACGGGACACACTGACAACGCCACCGGCGGGGGCTGGCCCCGAGCGGATCCCGATTCCAAACCCCTCGAACGAATGAACTAGCGCAGCACAGAACGGCAGCGCAGAACGGCTGCGGAACGGCCGCGGAACAGCTGCGGGAAACGGCCCCGGCGCACGGACGCCGGGCGCCCCGGGGAGCGGGGACGCGGACCGGAGGCCCGGCGCGGGGCGGCGGAACGGGGCGGCGGAACGGGGCGGCGGAACGGCATGACCGGCAGACGGGTCCCGCCGGCAGGGCGGGCCCGGCGAGCCGCTACGAGACGGTCAGGCGGAGGATGCGGTCGTCGCCGGGGCGCGGCTCATCGCGGCCGTCGGTGTTGTTGGTGACGAGCAGCAGCGTGCCGTCCCGGTCGGCCACGACGGTCCGCAGCCGGCCGTAGTCGCCCGACAGGAACTCCTGCGGCTCAGATGCGAGTTGATCCCCGTTGAGCGGGACGCGCCAGAGCCGCCCGCCGCGCAGCGCGGCCAGCCAGACGGCACCGTCGGCGTAGGCGATGCCGCTCGGGGAGGCGTCGGCGGTACGCCACCGGGCGACCGGGTCGGTGAACTCCGGGCGACCGCCGACGCCCTCCACGGTCGGCCAGCCGTAGTTGCCGCCGGGAGTGATCAGGTTCAGCTCGTCCCAGGCGTCCTGGCCGAACTCGGAGGCCCAGAGCCGGCCCTGGGGATCCCAGGCGAGGCCCTGCACGTTGCGGTGGCCCAGCGACCAGACCGGCGAGCCGGGGAACGGGTTGCCGGCGGCGGGTGCGCCGTCCGGAGCGAGACGGAGGATCTTGCCGCCCAGGGAGTTACGGTCCTGGGCGAGTGCCTTGTCGCTCGCGTCGCCGGTACCCGCGTAGAGGAAGCCGTCCGGACCGAAGCCGATGCGGCCTCCGTTGTGCCGCGAGCCGTGCGGGATTCCCTTCAACAGGACTTCGGGAGCGCCGAGTTGCTCGCCCGCCGGACGGGTCGGGTCGTAGTCCAGCCGGATGATGCGGTTGTCGTCGGCGGTGGAGTGGTAGGCGTACAGCCGGTGATCGGTGGCGAATCCGGGCGAGAGGGCGAGTCCCAACAGGCCGCCCTCCCCACCGGAGGCGACGCCGGCGACGGTGCCGACGTCGGTCCTCGCGCCGCCGTCGGCCGCGACTCGGACGATCCGGCCGTCGTCGCGTTCGCCGACGAGGAGGTCCCCGTCCGGAAGGACGGCCAGGCCCCAGGGGGCGTCGAGGTCCTGCGTGACGGTCGCCCGGACGTTCACCGCCGGTGCGGCGGGGGGCGTGGCGGCCGGGGAGGTCGCGGGCGCCGTCGCGGGTGTCGTCCCGGCGGCCGTCGGCACGGGGGCCGGCGAGGAGGCGACGAGCGTGCCGGTGGGTGCCGGGTCGGCGGCGCGGTCCGGCGCGGCGGCGGAGGAGCAGCCCACGACGGCGGCCGGTCCGAGAAGCAGGGCGAGCAGGGCGGCGGCGGAGCGGCGGAGCATCGGTGACCCTCCCGGAGGCGGCAGGCGCATGGCGACACGAACGTCCGGCGGACGCTCTCCCAGCAGACCACATCGCCGGACGGCACGGTCAGCAACCCGCCGCGCCCGCACGGCCGACCGGGCGGTCCCGTCCCCGCCCTCGCTCCGGTGGAGCACCGCACAGGGGGGGCGGGCACCTGCCGCCGGGCGAACTCGCCCGATTCCCGCACGGGCCGCGACATTCATCAGTAAGGTGTCACATGTGACGCATCTTGCGAACGGCGTGATCCGCCCGTTCTGGCCCGCCACCGACTATCCGGCGCTGGCCGCGCTCCTGTCCTCCGCCGGGCCGGAACAGGTCACGGCGGCGGAGCTCCGGGCGCAGGACGAGGTGATGCCTCCCGTCGGCAGCCTTGCCACCGACCCCGACGGCCTCCTGATCGGGCACGGCCGGATCCGTCTGGTGGATCCCGGGCCGAGCGGCGGGCTCCTCGCGTTCGCGACCGCATGGCGGGCTCCCTGGACGCCGCCGGGCGACGTCGCCTCGCTCGTCGTCGGCACGCCGGGCCGGGCTCCGGAGCTCCTGCTCCCCCTTCTCGACGGGATCGAGGACTGGGCCCACGGCGCGGGCGCGCGCCGGCTGCTCGGCGAGCTGCCGGACCACGGCGAGTCCGCCGGGGCCGCGCCCGACGCCGACGGAGCCGACGCCCACCGGACCGCCGGCGGAAGCGAGGGCGACGGCGAGGGGCGAGACAGCACCGACGACAGCGGCCGGAGCGCGCGCGGCAGCGGCCACGCAGGACTCCTCGATCTGCTCATCGCCCGTGGCCACCGCATCGACGCCCACATCCGCACCGCCACGGCCCGGCTGGAGCCGCGCACCCTCGCCCCGCCGCCACCCCTCGGCATCGACCTCCGCACGCTCGCCACCTCCGGCGCACCGCAGCCGGCCCGGCAGCTCCACCGGCTCTACCGCGAGACGTTGAGCGACAACCCGGGCTTCACCGACGCGGTGCCCGGCTTCGAGCGCTGGCACGCCGAGGCGTTGTCCGGCCAGGGCTGCCGCCCGGACTGGGTGTTCACCGCCGAGGCCGCCGGCCGGATCGTCGGCGTCACGGCCGTCCGCGAGACCGCCGACCCGCGCGTCTGCCACATCGACTTCACCGGCGTCCTGCGCTCCTGGCGCGGGCGCGGACTGGCCCGGACGCTCAAGCTGCACGCCGCCCGACACCTCGCCTCCCGTGGCGTGCGGACCGCGTGCACCGAGGTCGAGGCGTCCAACATCCCGATGATCGCGGTCAATTCGGCTCTCGGGTACGAGTGGGGCCCCGGCCACCGCCGGCTGGTCAAGCTCCTCCGGCCCGCCGGGAACCGCCGACCGCAACCGCCCTCCGGCCGGCGCGAAGGCCCGAACGCCGTCCGCCCGTAGCGCGGTCGACCGACACCCACGGGCACACGGCCGCCACCCGCCCCGGGGGCGACGGCACACGCCCACCCGGGGCACCCGCCCAAGCCCCGGTCCACACCCCCGACCGCGCCCCGCTCCGCACCCCCGACCACCTTCCCGCCACGGCCTCCCGCCCGTCCTCCCGCCCCTCCGGGGATCATTGACACCTCCTCAGATGCCATTTAACGTGTGGCATGTGAAATGGCACAGGCAAAGGGGGAGCAATCATGCCTGGTGAGACTGCACTTGACGAACAGGTTTCCTCGATCGTCCGGGCGGCGGGGCTGGTCCGGCCCGGAAACCGTTTCTTCGCGAACGCGCGGCTGGTGGACGACGTCCCGCCCGCGAACGCACTCGCCGTGGCGCGGCAGTGGGAGGCCATGACCAAGGCCTTCATGTTCACCACGATCGGCGGACTCGGCGCGGCCGCCCGACACTTCGCCGCGCAGGAGGCCCCGGGGCGGGAGACCCTCGCGGCCTTCCAGACCGCATTCCGGGTGATCGGCGACGACCTGGACAACCTGGCGGACGACTTCGGCGCGGTGGCACCGGGCGGAGCGGCGGGCATCCACTACCTGTGGTGGGCGGACTCGATCGTGGCGCCGCTGGTGAAGGCCTCGGGCGAGGAGTCCGCGCCGGCGCTGCCCGCGGGCGTCGCCCGGCTGCTGGAGGCGATGGACGCACTCGCCGACCACCGACTCGGCGCGGCGGTCCAGTTGCGGGTGGTGGAGGCGATCGCGCTGGACATCGCCGTCGCGTTCCGGCGCGTGTACAGCAAGGTGCAGGTCGGCGGGGAGAAGCTGTTCGCGGACTCCGACGCGCTGGTGTGGATCGACGCGCACATCAAGGCCGAGACCAGCCACGCCAAGTCGGTCAGCGACGAGGAGACCGGCATGACCGCGCTGGTCGAGGGCGAGGAGGACGCGGCCGAGCTGCTGCGGCTCGCCACCGGGTACGCGGCCCACTGGGCCGACGCGCTCGACGACTTCGCCGACCAGCTCTCCGGCCCGCTCGCCGCCGGGACCCCGGCGCAGGCCACGGCGCAGGCCACGGCGCAGGCCTCCGCGAGCTGATCCGGGGAAGGACGTACGGAACCAAGTGAACAACGAGCCACTGAACGACGTCGTCGACGCGGTCAACGCGCTGCGCGGCTCGGTCCGGCGCGACGAGCTGCGGGACGAGGATTTCCTCAAACGCCTTTCGCACGAGCTGACTTCGTCACCGGCCCTGCGGAACCTGCCCGCCGCGCAGGCGCTGGCCGAGGACGTCCTGACGTTCACCGAGGACCCCCGGCTGCTCCGGACCAAGGCGCACATCAACGGCAGGAAGGACGGCCACGTCCTCTCCCTGTTCGACGCGTCCTACTTCCCGACCCTCTCCCTGGACTTCCTGGCCTACCGGCCGCTGCCGACCGACGAGGGCCTGGAGGTCCGGTACCCCAGCCCGACCCTGCCGGTCACCATCGAGCGGATGTCGAAGGGCTTCGAGGCCCGACCGGTCGTGGCGCTCTTCCCGGAGAACCACCTCGACGGCCGGCAGGAGAGCGGCGACCTGATCTTCTACTTCATCGACAAGTTCGTGGAACGGCACCTGCGCCTGACCCGCCTGCTCACGCGGCACGTCATGGCACCGGGCTCCTTCCCGCTGGTCGAGACGGCGGGGCCGGCGGAGGTCGAGCAGGCGTCGTCCTGGTGGGTGCGGCTGCACGAGTACCACCACCGGCAGGGCGACATGCCCATCCCGGACTTCCTCCCGGTGAAGAAGCTGAAGCCACTGGCCGGCCTGGAGGAGCTGCGGGTCGACGTGTCCGCGATGCTCGCCTGCCTCCACGACCCGGGCCTCCCGGAACGCGACGCACGGCTCGCCTACGAGTACATCCTGTCCGAACGGCTGCTGCGCTACGCCGTCGAGGGCATCCCCCGGCCCAACTACGACGCCGTCGCTTCGCAGTTGCTGTTCAACTACCTGCTCGCCGCGGACGGCATCCGGGTGCACGGCGGCCTGATCCATCTGCGGCCGGGCCTGCCCGCCGTCCTCGCCGAGTTCCTCGGCGAGATCCAGGGCATCGAGCGACGGATCCACCGTGAGCCGGCGGAACAGGTCCAGGACCGGCTCCTGCAGTTCACCAACCGGTACACCGACTACGACGAAGCGGCGAAGGACTACCGTCACATCCCGTTCTTCGCCGACGCCAAGCAGAGGTTGGGCGTGTGAGTACGACGAACGCAACGACGAGCAGCACGACGAACACGACGACGACCACGACGGCGAGCGCGCCGGCGAGCGCGCCGGTGCGCACGTCGGCGATCAGGATCCCGATCTTCCAGGTGGACGCCTTCACCGACCGGCTCCTGTGGGGGAATCCGGCGGCCGTCTGCCCGCTCGACAGCTGGCTGCCCGCACCCGTCATGCAGGCCATCGCCCTGGAGAACAACCTCCCGGAGACCGCCTTCATCGTCCGGAACGGGGACGCCTACGACCTGCGCTGGTTCACCCCGGCCACCGAGGTGGACCTGTGCGGGCACGCCACGCTGGGCGCGGCCCACGTCGTCCTGACCCACCTGGAGCCGGACTGGGACGAGGTGACGTTCCACTCGGCCAGCGGACCGCTCGTGGTCGCCCGGCAGGGGGACGGCGACCGGTTCGGGCTGACCTTCCCCGCCCTGGAGTTCACTCCTGTGGACCCGCCGGCGGACCTGCTCCGCGGGCTGGGACCGGTGGCACCCACGGCGGTCTACCGGTCGATGGACTACATCGCGGTCTACGAGAACGAGGCACAGGTCCGCGCGGTGGTGCCGGACCCGCGCGCGCTCTCCGCGCTCGACCTGCGGGGCGTCGTCGTCACCGCGCCGGGTGACGGGGCCGACTTCTGCTCGCGGTTCTTCGGGCCGAAGCTGTCCATCCCCGAGGACCCGATCACCGGGTCGGCGCACTGCGCGCTCGTCCCGTACTGGGCGGAGCGACTGGGCCGGACCCGGCTGCACGCCCACCAGTTCTCGCCCCGGCTGGGCCGGACCCGCACGATCAGCCTCGACTGCGAGCTGACCGGCGACCGGGTCGGCCTGATCGGCGCGGCACGACCGTACATGACCGGGGTGATCCAGCTCTCCGAGGAGGACCTCGACCAGAGCCCGGATCCCGCGCGGCGCCCCTGACCGGGGCTCCGCCCGGACCCCACACCCCAGCCCCCCGTCCAGACCCAGACCCCAGAGGGACGACATGCGCACCAATCGAGTTTTCCACGCGGTGGACTCCCACACCGAGGGCATGCCCACCCGGGTGATCACCGGCGGCGTCGGGGTGATCCCCGGCGCGACGATGGCCGAACGCCGGATCCACTTCCGCGACAACCTCGACCACATCCGCACCCTGCTGGTGACCGAGCCCCGTGGGCACGCGTCGATGAGCGGGGCCATCCTCCAGCCGCCGACCCGGCCCGACGCGGACTGGGGGGTGCTGTTCATCGAGGTGTCCGGCTACCTGCCGATGTGCGGCCACGGCACGATCGGTGTGGCGACCGTACTGGTGGAGACGGGCATGGTCCCCGTGACCGAGCCGGTCACCACGGTGCGCCTGGAGACCCCGGCCGGCCTGGTCGTGGTCGACGTGGCGGTCACGGACGGGGTCGCGAAGCACGTCACCCTGCGGAACGTGCCCGCCTTCGCGGAGCGGCTGGACGCCGAGCTGGAGGTGCCCGGGTTCGGCACCGTCCGCTACGACGTGGCGTACGGCGGCAACTTCTACGCGATCGTGCGGCTCGACGACTACGGGCTGCCGTTCGACCGGAAGGCCAAGAACGAGATCACGGCCGCCGGGCTGGCCACCATGCAGGCGATCAACTCGACCGACGAGCCGGTGCACCCGGAGGACGCCCGGATCCGCGGTGTGAAGCACGTCTACTTCGAGGCGCCCGGCTCGGACGCGTCGTACTCCCGTCACGCGATGTCCATCCACCCGGGCTGGTTCGACCGGTCGCCGTGCGGGACGGGCACCAGCGCGCGGATGGCGCAGCTGCACGCACGCGGCGAGCTGGCGATCGGCGCCGACTTCGTCAACGAGTCCTTCATCGGTTCGAAGTTCACCGGCCGCCTGGTCGAGGAGACGACGGTCGCGGGCCGTCCGGCGGTCGTGCCGACCGTCACCGGACGGGCCTGGATCACCGGCACCGCGCAGTACTTCCTGTCGCCCGACGACCCGTTCCCGGCCGGCTTCGAGCTCTGACCCGACCCCTCCCCGGCCTCTGGAACAGAAGGGCACGCCTCTCCATGGCCTCCGTGATACTCGGCCGCATCCCGTTCGACGACGAGCGCCTCGCCAAGGACGTCGCCCGCCTGGCGAGCCTCCCGGTCCCGCAGGAGCCGTACCAGGTGTTCACCACCGGCACCTGGCTGAACCTCAACCTGTGGAACGCCTCCGGCGACCACGGCGACGGTTTCTGGTACGGCCACGAGCAGCGGCCGGGGCAGCCCACCGAGCTGCTCGACGAGGTCCCGTACCTCCGCGAGGTGCTGGCCGAGTGGTTCGACGGGAGCCGGCTGACGATGGTGCGCGGGCGCAACGTCTCCGAGTTCTCGATCATCCCGCACCGCGACTTCATCGAGGCCGGGGACGTCACGGAGTTCTTCCGGGTGATCGTCTTCCTGGAGGACAACGAGCACGCCGTCAACTCCGACGAGGACATGGTCTTCCACATGCGCAAGGGCGAGGTGTGGTTCCTGGACGCCGCCCAGATCCACGCCGGGATGAACATGTCCTCGCGCAGCCGCTGGTCGCTCTGCCTGGACTTCGCTGCCGGTCCGGGCTTCCGGCCCGCCGACATCTTCGCGCGGCCCGAGCTGTACCGGCCCGACCTGGAACCCGCCCTGGTGGAGCGGCGGCCGGCCGCCGCGGACCTGCCGGAACGGCTGCGCGCCCTGGGCACCGTCGTCTCCCGGTACAACATCAAGGACATCGCGTTCCTGCTCGGCCGGATCCACTTCGCCGAGGAGGTGCCGATCGGGGCCTCGTGGGACTGGCTGGTCGACATCACCCGGGAGTCCGGCGACCCGGAGCTGATCGACATCGCCGAGCGCGCCAGGAAGTTCTTCGTCCTCTCCCGCGAGGTCGGCGAGGACTTCGCCTTCCTGCCGTGCTGAGCGGACCCGACGAGGGGCGGTCGCCGCGGGCGGAACTGGTCGAGCACATCACCGAGGTCTGGCGGGACGTGCTCGGCGTGGACCGGATCGACCCCGACCAGGACTTCTTCGAGCTCGGCGGTCACTCGCTGGGGGCGATCCGCACCGCCTCCCGGCTCGGGGAGGAACTCGGCCGCGACCTCTCGTTGCGGGTGATCTTCGAACACCGCACGGTCGACGCGCTCGCCGCCGCGATCGTCAACGACGACGGGGTGGCATGAGCGGCACTGACGACACCGACCGCACTTCCCGCGCGAGCGGCACGGGTGGCACGAGCAGCACGGGTGGCACGAGCGGGACCGACGACCTGGCGGGAGTGCCGGGCATCTTCCGTGCGGTGTCCGGCGCGGCGGACTTCGCGCGCGCCGTCGCCGCGTTCGGGTCCGGGGCGGAGGACGCCGTCCCGGTGTGGATCGGCGACCGCTCCGACCTCCTGGCGGCCCTCGACCTCGCAGCGGGCCTCTACCCGGCCCGGCGGCGCCCGCCGGTGTGCGCGGCGGGGGTCGTGGTGGGGGACGTGCCGGCGACGATCCGCGCGTTCGCCCGCCCGCTCGCCCGGCACTGGACCGAGCACGGCGCGCCGGCGGCGCACGGGGCCGGCCGCACCACCGGCGCGCCGCCCGCGGACGACGGCCCGCTGGTCGTCCTCGGCCGGTACGAGGACCTCCGGATGGACGTCATCGGCCCCGTCCTGGTGGACGCGTACGCCCGCGGCCGGGACGTCTTCCTGCTGACGGGCCGCGACCTCCACTCGCTCACCTGGGCGATCGCCAAGCAGTACGGCGAGGTCCACCCCGACGGTGCGACCGGGCTGTTCACCGACCTCGACACCCGGCCGGTGGCCACCTCCGCGACCTATCACGACGCACGCACCGTCAGCGGCGCGGACCTGGTCCGCCTCACCGCCGAGCGGGTCTGGCGACGGGTGCTGGTCAGCGGGCACGGCACCGAGGACAGCATCAACCTCGGCGCGCACACGGTGTGCGGGCTCAGCCCGGCCGCCGGCCCCGGCCGGTCCGGGCCCACCTGTTCGTACGGCCGGGGCTGCTACAAGCCCGAGGACAAGCTGATCCCCGCCCACCGCGTCCGGGCCGCCGAGTTGGTGCTCAGCGGCTGCGACAGCGGCGCCCTGGCGGACCTCGCCACCTACGACCCCCGCTACCAGCTGCTCCTGAACGCCGTCGACGGCCCGGCCCAGGCGGTGGTCGCCGCGCTCTCCATGCACCAGTCGGCCCGCGTCGAGAACCTCGTCTGGCTGGACTCGGCGGACGGGGACGGGAGCACCGCCCGGCGGCTGAACGCGAGCCTGTACGCCCTGCACCCGTACCCCACGTTCATCCAGGTGGGGCTGCCGAGTTCGGCCTACCCGGGGGCCTCGTCGCCCCAGGAACCGGCCGGGGCACCGGCCGTGGAGTCGGCCGTGGAGCCGGACGGCGGGCCGACCGGGAAGGCGGCCGCGGGGTCGGCCGTGGAGTCGGCGACCGAGCAGGCCGGGTGGGTCGGCGGCCTCTCGGCCCGGGCCCAGGGGTTCCTCATGACCGGCATGCTGCCGGCCGCGCACCCGCTGCGAGAGCCGCTCGGGCAGCTGGCGGAACGGGCCGAGCTGACGGCCGTCCGGCCGGTCATGGGTCCGGCCGCCGACCGGGAGGCGTTCGTCGGCACGCTCCGGGAGGAGGCGCGGGTGCTCGACCGGGCGATCGCCGTCCGCATGTCGGAGCGGCCCGACGACCCGCTCTCCGAGTTCCCCCGCTTCTTCGGCGACCGGAGTTCGGTCGCGCGGACCGAGGCGGTGACCACCCCCTGCGTCCTGTGCGGGCGGGAGGCCTGGCAGTACCCGCGCCGCGGGTTCACCTCCCGGGTCCCGCTCACCACCGCGCACGTCTGCCTGAGTTGCGGCCCGGTCGGCTACTGGACGGACGGCGCGGCGCGGCTGCTCGGTGCCGCCTCCGCCGCGACCGTCCCCGCCGGCGGGACGCTGCGGATCGAGGTGCCGGTCGTGCCGTCGCGCCCCGGGCCGGTCCAGGTCGGCGTGCTCCTGCCGTGGAGCGTCCGGGCCGCCGTCTCGCCGCCGGTCCAGACCGTCGGACCGGGGGCGGCCGGGTCCGACCGGCGGGCGGGGCGGCCGAGTGCCGTCTTCGAGGCGCACCTCGACGCGTCGGCCCCGCCCCAGGAGCACCACTTCACCGTCTTCGCGGTGCAGGACCTCGCGTTGTCCCTGCTCCGCTGCCCGTTCGCCGTCCTTCCGGCCGGGGAGGTCTAGATGAACCGGACCCTCCACGCGGCGGTGGCCCGCCGGGCCCTGCTGACGCCCGACCGTCCGGCGCTGGTCGAGCCCGGAACGACCGTCACCTACCGGACCCTCGACCGCGCGGCCGACCACCTGGCGTCGCTCCTCACGGACCTCGGCATCGGGCCGGGAAGCCTGGTCCCCGTGATCCTCCCCCGGTCCGCGCGCCTGGTCATCGTCCAGTTGGCCCTGCTGAAGTGCGGCGCGGCCTACTCCGTGCTCGATCCGGGGTGGCCCCCCGCGCGGTTGGCGTCGCTGGTCGGACGGCTGCGGTCGCCGCTGGCGGTGGCGGACGAGGCGGTGGCCGCCCGGGCGGTGACGGACCTGGCCGGGGCGCAGGACCCCGGGCCGGGGGGACCCGGACCGACGGACGGGCACGGCTTCCCCGTCTGGACGCCGCCGCTGGAACCCCCGGCCGAACTCGCGGACCGGGCGGGCGCACCGGTGCGGCGGGCGGCCGACGGCGAGTCCCCCGCCATGGTCATCTTCACCTCGGGGACCACCGGTTCACCGAAGGCCGTGGTCCTGCCGCACCGGGCGGCACTGCGGCTGTTCGACGGGACCGGCCCGGCGTCGTTCGGCGCGGGCCACGTCATGCCGCAGGTGTCGAACGCGGCCTGGGACATGTACGCGCTGGAGGTGTGGGGCACGCTGGTCGCGGGCGGGACGTGTCTCCTCCCCGGCCCGGGCGCCCCGCTCTTCCTCCCGGATTCGCTGCGTGCGGCGGTCGCCGGGCACGGTGCCGACACGGTGCACCTGCCGACTTCCCTGTTCAACCTGTTCGTCGACGTGGACCCGGGCTGCTTCACCGGTCTGCGGGCCGTCCTGGTCAGCGGCGAGGCGATGTCCGGCGCCCACGCGGGCCGGTTCGTACGGGCCCATCCGACGGTCCCGCTGGTGAACTGCTACGGGCCGGTCGAGTGCTGCATGTTCGTCTCCTGGCACCGGGTCTCGCTCCCGGACTGCGACCGGCCCGACGGCGTGCCGCTCGGCACGGCGGCTCCCGGGACACGGCTCCTCGTCCTCGCGGACGCCGGAGCGGACAGCGGCGCGGACGTCGACGGCTTCGGCGACGGCTTCGGCGAGATCTGCCCGCCCGGAAAGGAGGGCGAGATCTGCGTGGCCGGCGAGGGCCTGGCCCACGGCTACCTGGGACAGGCCGGCCTGACGGCGGAGAAGTTCCGCACCCTGACCCTCGACGGCGTGCCCACCCGGGTGTACCGCACCGGCGACCGGGGACGGGTGGACGACGACGGCCTGCTGCACTATCTCGGCCGCGGGGACCGCCAGGTGAAGCTCCGCGGCTACCGCGTGGAGCCCGCCGAGGTGGAGCGCGCCGGGCGCGCCGTCCCCGGCGTCCTCGACTGCGCCGCCGTCCCGGTCCGCGAGGCCGACGGAAGCTGCCAGTCGCTGCTGCTCGCCTACACCGTGCGGCCGGGCGAGGAGGCCGACCGTGCGGCCGGCTCCGCCGACCCGCTCGGGGTGCGCGCCGCCCTGGCCGCGGTGCTCCCCGGGTTCCTGGTGCCCGCCCGTGCCGTGGCCGTCGCGGCCCTGCCGCTGACGCCGAACGGAAAGTTGGACCGTGCCGCCCTGGAGGACTGGGGACGCACGCAGAACCGAAGGAACAATCATGGCTGATCGCCGACCTCGCCTGCTCGTCGTGGGACTGGACCGGTACACCCTCGACGCGTGCGTCCGCCTGGACGTGGACGCCGTCGTCGTCCGCGGCGCGGCGTCCCGGGACGACGGGCTGATGAGCGTGCCGCCCGAGCTCACCGTGCTGGACGTCGACGACCAGAGCAGCGTCGAGAGCGTCCTGGCGGCACTGCGCCGGGCCGGGCCGGACGCCGGCGGCTTCGACGCCGTCCACACCTCCGACGAGTTCTCCATGGTCACGGCCGGCGTCCTGGCACGCCACCTCGGGGTGCCGGGACTCGACCCGGAGGTGGCGATCCGGTTCCGCGACAAGTCGCTGCAGAAGCGCGCGGTCCGCGGGGCCGGGCTGCCCACCGCGGACTACCTGGTCGTCGACGACGTCCTCGACGTCACCCACCTCGACGAGCTGCCGTTCTCGCCCGCCGTCCTGAAGCCGGTGGCCGGGGCCGCCACGTCCTTCACCTCCTCGGTCCGGTCCGTCGAGGAGCTCCGGGCGCGGAGCGAGGAGTACCGGCAGCAGAAGCCCGCCCAGCGCACGTTCCTGCTGGAGGAGCACATCGGCGGCGACGAGTGGTTCGTGGACGGGGTCGTCTTCGGCGGGGAGCTGCTGTTCCTCGCCGTGGGCGCCTACGGCGACCCCTGCCTCACCGCGCTGGAGAGCGGACAGCCGCTGTGGCTGCGCCACTTCGACCCGGTCCGGGAGGCCTGGGTGTACGAGCGGGCCCGGGGCGTGGTCGAGTCCGCGCTCGGGGCGCTGGGCCTGCACGACGGGTCGTTCCACATGGAGCTCTTCCACGACGCGGCGTCCGGGTCGCTGACCTTCGGCGAGTGCGCCGCACGGCGCGGCGGCGGGCTGATCCACGAGCAGATCCAGGCGAAGTTCGGGGTGAACGTCGCCGAGTGCGCCGTCCGGATCGCGCTCGGCGCCCGCCCGGAGATCAAGCCCGAGGTCCGGCCGGAGATCTTCGGCGGCACCTACCTGCCCGGCCGGCCGGGGACGCTGCTCGGCTGCCCGACGGCGGCCGACCTCGTCGCCCTGCCGCAGGTGGAGTTCGCGCGGGTCGAGCACCCGGTCGGCACCCGGTTCGCGGCCGGGCCGGCCAACACCAGCCAGCGGGTGGGGCAGTTCATGGTCGTCGCGGAGTCGGTCGAGGAGCTCACCGGGCGCTTCGACGAGGTCCGGCGCTGGTTCGACGAACGGCTGTGGGTGCTGCCCGAGCACCTGACCACCGGCGGGCGGCGGGAGTTCCAGCGGGCCTGGCAGCCGGGCGCCGACTTCGGGGACACCCTGTGGCGGTGACGAGGTCCCGCCCGCCGGCGGGCCGGCCCGGCGCGGCCCGGCTGTCGGCCGCGCTGCTGCCGTCCGACCGGGGGCAGCGGGTGGTCGCGCTCACCTCCTTCGTGCACAGCCTGGGCACCGGGATGTCGGTCGCCGCCGGGGCGCTCTTCTTCACCCGGATCGTCGGACTGCCCGCCTCCCAGGTGGCCGTGGGCCTGTTCGCGGCGGCGATGACGGGCCTGCTGGCCGGGGTGTACGTCGGCCGGCTGGCGGACCGGTGGGGGCCCAAGCGCGTCCAGCTCGTCGTCGCGGTGTGCGGGACGGTGGTCAACACCGGTCTCCTGCTGGTCGACGCGTTCTGGACCTACCTGGCGGTCTCGGTGCTCTCCGGCGCCGTGGTCGCGGCGAGTTGGTCCACCCTGGCACCGCTGGTCCGCGCGTTCGGCGGGGACTCGCCGGCCGTGTTCCGCGGCTACCTGCGGTCGGTCGGCAACCTCGCGATCGCACTCGGCGCCGTCGCGGCGGGCTTCGCCGTCCAGGTGGACACCCGGGCGGCCTTCCTCACCGTCATGATCGCCCGCTCCCTGACGTACCTCGTCTCCGGGCTGATCCTGCTCCGGCTCCCGCCGTTCACCCTGGAGGGCCCCGCGGTCACGACCGACGCGGCGCACGCCGCCGACCCGGGAGCCGCGCCCGCCAGCGTGACCGGCTCCGAGTCCGCCACCGAGTCCGCAGCCGGGCCCGGTGGAGTCGCCGGCCGCGGCTGGGCGGCGCTGCGCGACCGCACCTACCTGACCGCGACGGCGGTCAACGCGGTGATGTCCCTGCACTTCGCGGTCCCGACGTTCCTGCTCCCGCTCTGGATCGCGGACCACACCGCGGCGCCGCGCTGGACCATCTCCGGCGTACTCGTCCTGAACACCGTCCTCGTCGTCGTCCTCCAGGTCCGGTTCAGCCGGGGCGTCGCCGACGTGCCGTCCGCCGGGAACGCGATGCGCCGGGCCGGGCTGGCCGTCGCGGCGGGCCTGATCCTGATGGCGGTGGCCGGGACTCCCCCGGGCTGGCTCGCCACCGTCGCCCTGGCCGCCGGGATGGCCGCCTACACGCTCGGCGAGATCTGGCACACCGCCGCAGCCGCCGAGTACTCCTTCGGGCTGGCCCCGGCCGAGGCACAGGGCCAGTACGCCGGGGTGTTCGGCCTCGGGCACGGGCTCGCCGAGGGCGTGTCACCGGCCGTCCTGAGCGCGCTCCCGCTCGCCCTCGGGCTGCCCGGCTGGCTGGCCCTCGCCGTGATCGTGCTGGCGACGGGCGCGATCTGCCGGCCCGTCATGGACCGGATGACCGGTCCGCGGCCCGCGCCCGCAGCGGTGGGCGTCGGGGCGAACCTCACCTGACGGCACGAACCGGGGACCGTGCAGGCGCCACCCGTCGGAACCCGACGGGAGACGCGCCACGTCGTCCGGGGGCGGACCCGCCCGGCGAACCGGCGCGGGCCGGGTGCGTCCCGGCGACGCGCCCCGTGAGGAGGGGCGCGCCGCCGGAGTCTCTGGGTGGGGCGAGCTGCCGTACGGGCCGCCCGGGCCGGCCCGGCTACGCCGCCCGGGTCGGCGCACCCGGCCGCGCCGGCCCGCTCACCCCGGGGCCGTCGGCCGCCCCTCTCACCGCGGCACCCCGGCGGCGTCCAGGAAGGTGCGGAACTTGGCGCTGGTCTCGGCGAGTTCGGCCTCGGGCCGGGAGGCGGCGACCACGCCGGCCCCCGCGTACACCCGCAGGGTGCGTTCGTCGGCCTCGGCGCAGCGCAGGGTGACGACCCACTCGCCGTCGCCGTTCGCGTCGCCCCAGCCGACCATCCCCGCGTACAGGCCCCGGTCGAACGGCTCGATCTCGCGGATCGCCTCCCGGGCGAGCGGTGTCGGCGTGCCGCAGACCGCCGGGGTCGGGTGCAGGGCCGTGGCCAGCTCCAGGGCGGAGACGGCCGGGTCGGCCAGTTCGGCGGTGATCGTGGTGGCCAGGTGCCACATCGCGGCGGTTCGCACCAGGGTGGGCCGTTCCGGCACGTCCAGGGTGCGGCAGTACGGGGCGAGCGCGGCGCTGATGGCGTCGACCACGACCGCGTGCTCGTGCAGGTCCTTGGGCGACTCCAGGAGCGCGGCGGCCCGGCGGACGTCCTCCCCGAGGTCCGGGCTGCGCGGGACGGAGCCGGCCAGGGGGTTGGCGAGGACGGCGACGCCCCGGCGGGAGAGCAGCAGTTCGGGGCTGGCCCCGATCAGGGTGCGGCCGGACCCTGCGGGCAGCGCGAAGGTGTAGCCGCCGGGGTCGCGCCGCGCGAGGCGCTGGAGGATGGCGGGCAGGTCGAGCGGCTCGGCGGCGCTCAGTTCCAGCGTCCGGGCGAGCACCACCTTGCTCAACTCGCCCTCCTGGAGCCGTCGGACGGCCTCGGCGACGCCGGCGCCGTAGGTCTCCGGCGCGGGCACCGGCCGGACGTCCCACTGCACCCGGTCGGCGGGCGGGGCGGGCAGCGCGATCAGCGGGTCGTCGCACAGCGCGCCGCAGGCGCGGACCCTGACGGGGACCGCGAGTTCGGCACGGCTGTCGTGGTCGAACGCCACGGCGCCCACCACCAGCGGGTTCTCCACGCCGTCACGGCGGGCCTGCGCGAGCGTTTCGGCGACCCGGACGGGCAGCGGGCGGCCGTCCTGCGGGACCTCGGCGTGCACGCCCTCGGCGAGCAGCGTGCGGGTCGGGGAGGCGAAGAACGCCTGGTCGGGAGCGGCCCGGTACTGACCCAGCAGTCCGCTGGCCGCGCCGATGACGGCGTGGTCCGCCCCGGCGGGGGCGTGATGCACCGTGGTCACCTGGATTCCCCCAGTCTGTGAGCGGCGGCCGAGGCGGCGAATGCGGACTGCTGCACAGGAAATCCCCTCCGACCAGCAACATTAGGCAAGCCTAACCTAACACAATCGAACGATTCCGCCGAGAGGTCCTTCACGGCTTCCGGGTCGGACCGCGAGGGCCCACAGGACGCCGGGGGCACCCGAAGGTGGACGCAACGTTGCGTCTGGTGTTACGGTCCGGTCGAGACGCAACGTTGCGTCCATTCTCGCGAATCGTCCCGCCCACCGGCACGGACCGGCCGCCACCACCCTCCCCCTGCTCTCCTTCTCCTCAGAGGAGCCTCCGCATGCCCTCCGCCCCGCCCGGCCGCACAGGCCCGCCCGGCCGTTCCGCCCCGCTCGCCCGGGCCGCCGTCGCCCTCGCGTTCTGGGTCACCATGGCCGGCACCACCGTCCCGACCCCGCTCTACTCGCTCTACCAACACGCCTTCGGGTTCTCGCCGTTCATGGTCACGGTGATCTTCGCCGTCTACGCGCTGGGCGTCGTCGCCGGACTGCTCGCACTCGGCCGACTGTCCGACCAGATCGGCCGGCGCCCGGTCATGGCCACCGCCCTGCTGCTCGCCGCGGCCGCGGCCGGACTGTTCGAGGCCGCCGACTCGCTGCCCTGGCTGCTCACCGCCCGGGTGCTCTCAGGCTTCGGCGCGGCACTGATCACCGGCGCCGCGACCGCGGCCCTGCTCGACCTCGCCGCGCCCGAACGACGGCTGCGCGCCCAGACCCTGGCGCTCGCCGCCAACATGGGCGGCCTGGCCGGCGGCACCCTGTTCTCCGGCATCCTCGCCGAATGGGCCGGCTCGCCGCTCCGACTGCCCTGGACGGTGACCCTCGTGCTCACCGGCATCACCCTGATCGGCCTGTCCGCCGTCCCCGAGACCGTCCCCGCCGAGATCCGCGCCGGCGGGATCCGCCTCCGCTTCCAGCCCCTGCGCATACCGGCCGACATCCGCCCCGCCTTCCTGCGGGCCGCGCTCGCCGGCGGTTCCGGCTTCGCCGTGAGCGGCGTGCTGACGGCGGTCAGCGGGCTCTTCCTCGCCACCGTGCTCGACCTGCACAACCACGCGCTGACCGGCCTGGTCGTCGCGCTCGCCTTCCTCTCCACCGCCGTCGGGCAGCTGCTCGTCCGCGTCCTCCCCCCGGCCCGCACCCTGCCGCTGGCGTGCGCCGGACTGGTGCTGGCCGCCGCCCTGATCGCCGCCGCGCTGCTGACCGGGACGCTGGCGCCACTGCTGCTCGGCGCCTGCGTCAACGGACTCGCCACCGGTACCGCCATCGGCACCGGGCTGGGCACCATCAACGGCGGCGTGGCCCCCGAGCGGCGCGGCGAGACGGTGTCCACCTTCTTCGCCGTGCTGTTCTCGATGCTCTCGGTGCCGGTCATCGGCGTGGGCGTGCTCATCCAGGCCACCGGGCTGCGCACGGGCGGGGTGACGTTCAGTGCCGTGGTCGCGGCACTGGCGGTGGGCGTCGCGGCCGGCCTGGTCCGACGGACCCGCGAGGCGACGGGGGCGGAGGAGTCCGGCACCCCGGGTCCGGCCGGCACCCCGGGTCCGACCGGAGCGAACACCGCAGGTCCGTCGGCGGCCCTGGCCGAGGAGGCATGAGAGGATGACCACGATCGACACCCCCGGCCAGCCGCCCCCGCACAAGGACCCGAGCACCATCGCCGCCCAGCCCCGACCCGCCACCGGCAGCAGCTCCAGCAGCCGCCGCAGTGAGTCCGCGCGCCTGGCCGTGCTGAACGCGGCCGACGACCTCCTGGTGGAGCAGGGCTTCGAAGGTCTCACGATCGAGGGCATCGCCGCTGCGGCCGGGGTCGCCAAGCAGACCATCTACCGCTGGTGGAAGTCCAAGGTCGACATCCTGTTCGACAATCTCGTCCTGGACGCCTCCACCGCACTGGCCTGGCCCGACTCCCCGTCGACCCCCGCCGACCTGCGCGCCTACGTCCACCGGTTCGCCGCCTTCCTCGGCGAGGCGCCGGCCGGCCGGGTCCTTCAGGCCCTCCTCGGCCACGCCCAACTCGACTCCCGTACGGCCGACCTGCTGCACGGTGGCTTCCTGGACGAGTTGCGCGCCCGCGACGTCGCCCACACCCGTGCCTGCCTGGACCCCGCGGGGGACGACCCCGACGAGCGGGCCGCCCTGCTGCTCGACGCCCTGCTCGCCCCGCTCTACCACCGGGCCCTGGTCCTGCGCCGCCCTCTCGACACCGCGTTCGTCGACGCGCTGCTCGACCGGCACCTTCCGCGCTGACCTTCCACGCCCTCACCAACTCCCTTCACTCCGGCCCGTGTTCACCTCCGGGCCCGTTCAGGAGTCACCATGCTCAACCGCACCCGCCCGACCTACGACGTCCGGGTCGCCGCCGTCACGCCGCTCACCTCGGCGCTCACCCGGATCACCTTCACCGGCCCCACCCTGAGCGACCTCCCCATCGAACACCCCACCCAGTGGGTCAAGTTGGCGATCCCCGAAGGCCACTCCCGGGCCTACACCATCCGCCACCACCGACCGGCGGACCGCGAGGTGGACATCGACCTCGTGCTCCACGACAACGGCCCGCTCGCCCGCTGGGCCGCCGTCGCCCGCCCCGGCGACCGGGCGCAGCTGGCCGGACCGCGTGGTCGCCGCCCCTCCTTCGAAGGGGCCGAACACGTCCTCCTCGCCGCCGACGAGAGTGCCCTGCCCGCCGCGCTCACCATCGTCGAGGACCTTCCGCCGGGGATCCCGGTCTCCCTCTTCGTCGAGATCGGTGACCCCGGGAACGACCTTCCCCTCCCCGCCCGACCCGGCCTCACCGGTCACTGGCTCGTCCGGCGCCCGGAGCAGACCAAGGGCAGCCTGCTCGCCGACACCCTGCTCGCCACCGACATCCCCGCCGGCACCGCCGCCTGGCTGGCCGGCGAGGCCCACGCCGTCGCCGTCGTCCGCCGCCACCTGCTGACGGACTGGTCGCTTCCGCGCGAGCGCGTCCACAGCAAGGGCTACTGGAAGCACGGCGAGTCCGACCACAAGGGCTGACGTCCGCCGGGCACCGGAGGGCCCGCCCGGCGCGCGGGACCCGGCGCGAGGGACCAGGCGCGCGGAGGTCAGCGCGTGGGGCTCGGTGCGGGGGTCAGCCCCGTACAGCCGCGCAGGCCGTCGCGCCGCTTGAGGGCGGCGGTCGCCGCGGCGCCGGACTGCGGGACGGGTACGCCCTTGTCGTCGATGGTCGCCGGCGCGAACGCCTCGCCGAGCACCTTCCCGGTCGGGCTGACCGTCAGCGTCGTCACGCCGGTCTCGTTGGAGTTGGCGTAGTTGGACGTGCCGTACCAGAGGAAGTTGCCGAAGCCGTACCCGACGTAGGTGGCGCCGAGCATTCCGGAGCCGAGCATGGTGTGCGCGTGGGTGCCGACCACGGCCGTGGCGCCGGCGGTGGCGAGCTTCCGGGCGATGGTGGTCTGGGCGTTGGTCGGACAGGCCTTGCCCTCGTCGCCCCAGTGCAGGTAGACGAGCACCACCGGCGCCTGCTTCTTCGCCGTCTCGACCGCCTTGACCAGCGCGGCGGCGTCCAGCGCCGAGGCGATGCCGGGTTTGTTGGCGCCGGCGCGCCACTTCTGGTTGGTGAGGTCCTCGACCTGGCTGGCCGCGACCACCGCGACCTTCACCCCGCGCACGGTGGACACGTACGGGGCGTACGCCTCCTGCGCGTTGCGGCCGAAGCCGACGATCGGGACCGGCGAGGAGTCCTGGGCGGCGAGGGTGTCGGTGAGGCCCTCGGCGCCGAAGTCCACGGCGTGGTTGTTGGCGAGGGAGATCACGTCGACGCCCGAGCCCTTCAGCGCGGTGAGCGCCTTGGGGGAGGTGCGGAAGGTGTAGGTCTTGGCCTCGGGGGCACCGCGTTCGGTGATCGCGGTCTCCAGGTTGAGCACGGCCAGGTCGGCGGCCGAGAGCGTCCTGGCGATGGGGCCGAGCGCCGTCTCGGGCGCCTTCACGCCCAACCGGGCCTCGGTGCGGCCCTCGAAGTGCACGTCGCCGGCGAAGGCCACCGTGATGCTGCCGTCGGGGCGGGGAGCCGCGTCGGCGCCGTCGGAGGAGGTCGGGTCGTCCGGAGTGCCGGACGCCTCCGGGGCCGCCTTCGCCGCCTCGGCCGCCGCACTCGCGGCCTTGGCCTCCTTGGCCGCCTTGACGGTGGCCGGGTCGGGGTCGTCCGGTCCGCAGGCGGCGACGGGTATCAGCCCGAGCAGCAGTGCGACGGCGGCCGCGGCACGGCGCATGTGTTCCCCCCGTGGGTCGGTCCAAGAGCGCGGTCAGCCTACGCCACTCCCCCACTCCCCCTCCGCCACGCCTCCACGAGCCGCGCCCGCCCGCCGCCCGGTGTCCGCCACCGCCCCGCCCCACCCGTGCGACCGACGGGACGGGTGGGGCGGACGGGGTGGACGGGACTCGCGGAACGGCTGCGGCGGGGCGGGGCGGTGGCGGGCTCCTCCCGGCTCAGGCCAGGTCGAGCAACTGCTCGTAGAACCCGCCGAACCCGCGCTCCCGGTCGACCAGATGGAGTTCCAGGATCCAGTGGCAGACCCGGCCGGCCCGGTCGGTGCGGCGCAGCGGGGTGTCGTTCTCCGGCGTGATGTAGGACTCGGCCCTGGCACCCTCGTTGGTCTCGTGCGGGAACTCGCCGACGAGGTGGCCGGCGTGCCAGATGCCAGGGCGCTCCGCGCGGGCACCCGTGGCGCCGCGGGCCGGGCACGGGGGTGCCATGCTGATACCCGGCGGCCCGCACGGCCGGGGGCTGCCCGGCCGGCGAGCAAGGGCCGCCGGACAGGCACGGACCGACAAGCAAGGGCAGACAGGCAACGGCCGACAGACGACGGCCGGCAGCTGACGAGTTTCGGATGACGGATAACAGATGACGGATTCTGTCCGACCACACCCGGGCGGCACCGAGCCCGGCCACGCCCCCGCGCCGGCCTCCCCCGAGTCCGACTTCACCCCCGCCCAGCGCGCCCGCGGCCGGGCGCTGCGCCGCGCCGGGCTCCCGTGGGCGCTGGGCGGACGGCTCACCGGCCTGGCGCTGACCCTCGCGCTCGGGCTGACCCCCGCCGGGGCCGGGCTCGTGACGGCGGTGGGCGGCTGGTTCGGCGGCTCCCGTACGGCGGAGGTGCTGGCCGGAGCGGGTGCGCTGGTGCTCCTCGGCCGGGCGGCCCAGCTGCCGTTCGGGGCGGGCGCCCGGTCGGTGCGGACCCGGTTCGGCCTGGTGACCCAGGGCTGGGCCGGCTGGGCCGCGGACCTGGCGCGCGGCCTCGCCCTGACCCTCGCCCTGGTCCTGCCGACGGCCTTCGGCCTGTACGCGCTCACCGACCGGTCGCCGGAGCACTGGTGGGTGCCGGCCGCGGGCGCGGCCGCGCTGCTGACGGCGGCGCTCTCCTTCCTCTACCCCCTCCTCGTCGAGCCGGTGTTCAACCGGTTCACCCCGATGGAGCCGGGCCCGCTGCGCGAGGCGCTGCTGACTCTCGCCGAGCGGGACGGCGTCCGCGTGCGGGACGTCCTGGTGGCGGACGCGTCGCGCCGGACGACGGCGCTGAACGCCTACGTCTCGGGACTCGGCGCGACGCGGCGGATCGTCGTGTACGACACGCTGCTGTCCACCGCCGAGCCGCGCGAGGTGGAGCTGGTGGTGGCGCACGAGCTGGGGCACGTGAAGCACCGGGACGTGCTGACCGGCACGGTGCTGGGCGCCGTGGGGGCGGCGGTCGTGGTGGCACTGCTGGGCCTGGCCCTCGACCGGGGCCCGCTGCTGTCGGCCGCGGGCGCCGCGGACGCGGCCGACCCCCGTTCGCTGCCGCTGCTGGCGGCGTGCGCGGCGCTGCTGGGCGCGCTGTCCGGCCCGGTGCAGTGTGCGGTGAGCCGCCGCGTCGAGGTCCGGGCCGACCGGCACGCCCTCGAACTCACTTCGGACGCCGAGCAATTCATCGCGATGCAGCGCAGACTGGCCCTGACCAACGTGTCCGACGTCGACCCGCCCCGGGTGCTCGAACTACTGTTCGCCACTCACCCGAGCGCAACGCGCCGGATCGCGGCCGCCCGAGCCTGGCAGGCACGTCGCACCGCACACAAACTCGTTGTATAGTGCAACAAATATCGGAAGCCGAGGAGGTGGGTCCACCATGCCCGACCGCGAGACGTCGATCGACACCATCCAGCGCGAGCTGACCGCCTTCGCCCGCCGGGCCCGCCACAAGGCCTCGCAGCTGCATCCGGACCTCTCCCTGGTCACGTACAGCATCCTGGACCTCATCACGGAGCGCGGCGGCTGCCGGGCCGCGGACGTCGCCGCGCACTTCATGCTCGACAAGTCCACCGTCAGCCGCCAGGTCACCGCGCTGGAGAAACTCGGCCTGCTGCGCCGGGAGACCGACCCCGAGGACCAGCGCGGCCAGATCCTGCGCGCCACCGACGCCGGCCTGACCCTGCTGCGCGAGGCCAACGAGCACCGGCGGGTCTCCTTCTCCGCCCGCTTCACCGACTGGTCGGACGAGGACGTCGCCCGGTTCTCCGCGTACCTGGCCCGCTACGGCGCCGAGGACTGACCGGCCGGCCGCGCCGGGACGACGGTCACCGAACGAGGCGGCCGGCGAGGCGGCCGACCCGCCCCCCCTCAGCGACTCGGCGATCGGCGATCGGCGGCTCAGCGGCTCAGCGGCTCAGCGGCTCAGCGGCTCAGCGGCTCAGCCGACCGTGAGGACGATCTTGCCGCGGACGTGGCCGCCCTCGCTCTCGCGCTGCGCCTCGGCCGCCTCCGCCAGCGGGTAGACCCGGTGCAACGGCAGGACCAGCCCGTCCCCCTCGAACAGGGCGAGCGCACCCGCCAGGGCCGGCCCCTGGTAGTCGGCCGGCTCGGTGCCGCCGGTGAACCGCACGCCGTGCTCGGCGGCGCCCTGCCAGTCGGCGATGGCCAGCACGTTCTCCGGTCCGCCCGCCAGCTCGACGGAGAGCGGCAGGACGCCGCCGAGGCCCGCCGCGTCCAGGACCCGGTCCACACCCTCCGGGGCGGCGGCCCGCACCCGCCCGGCCAGACCGTCCCCGTAGACGACCGGGACGGCGCCCAGATCGCGCAGGTGCGGGTGGTTGGCCTCGCTCGCGGTGCCGATCACCCGGATCCCGCGCTGCCGGGCGAACTGCAGCAGGATCGTGCCGACCCCGCCCGCCGCACCGTGCACCAGCAGCGTCCCGCCCGGCTCGACGGCCAGCAGGTCGAGCGAGCGCCACGCGGTCTCGGCGGCCACCGGGATCGCCGCGGCCTGCTCCCAGCCCAGCCCGGCGGGCTTGCGGGCCAGCTTGTCGGCCGCCGCCAGCACGTGCTCCGCGTAGCCGCCGCCGTGGACCGCGCCGAACACCTCGTCACCGACCTGCCACGCGGTGACGTCCTCGCCCACCGCCTCCACGACGCCCGCCACCTCGTAGCCGGTGACGGCGGGGAAGGCGACCGGGAAGAACTCGGTGATCGAGCCCGAACGCACCTTGTGGTCCAGCGGGTTCACGCCTGCGGCGCGGACGGCGATCCGCACCTGGCCGGCGCCGGGCGCGGGCACCTCGATCTCGATCGGGCGCAGCACGTCGAGGCCGCCGTACTCGGCGAAGCCGATGGCCTTGGTCGGAAGGGTGCCGGGATCGGCGTCGGTCATGGGGATTCCACCGTTCTCTCGTCTGTCTCTGCCGGGGCCTCGGTGTCGGGTGCGGCGCCGAGGTGACGGTCCCAGCCTGTCCGTGGTGGAGGCGATCCCCCGCCGGTCGTTCGGCCGGTTCGGCCTGGCCGTTCGGCCAGGCTGCGCCGGGCGGGCCCGGTCTACGCTGGACGGCATGGTGGAACAGGCACGCGCAACGGGCCGGGCCCGGACGGCGGCACCGGTCCGAACGGCCGAGACCCGGTCGACGAACCCCGCCCGGACGATGGACCGGGCCCCCGGCGGCGAGCGGGCCGCGTGGTCCTGGGACCGGCCGGAGGGCGCGCTGGCCCGGGTCGTCGAGGTGCTGCGCACGCCCCGGCCGGCGATCATGCCGAGGCTCTCGGAGGTGACCGCCGACCTCGTCCCGCACGTCGCGCTCGCCCAGCTCAGCGGCGTCTGCACCTACTCACCGGCCAGCGCCTTCGGCCCCGAGGAACTGTCCACCCGGATCACCAGCCCGGAGCTGGCCCGGGTCGCCGAGGCGGTGCCGCCGGGCCGGCCGTGGCAGGGTGAGGCCGTCCTGGCCGGGCGGTCGCGGCCGGCGGTCGCGGTGGCGTCGGCACCGGCCGGCAGCAACGGCGCGCTGCTGGTACTGGTGCGGGCGACCGCCGGGCCCCTCGCCCCGCTGCCCGAGCTGCCGCTCGCCCTGCTCCAGCAGCTCTGGGAGCTGGTGACCACGCACTCCCACCACCGGGCCATCGACGCCGCCCCCGCGCATGCCGCCGCTTCCCGCGCCTCGGCCGCCGCCAGGGCCCGCGCGATCGCCGAACTGAGCGGTGCGCACGCCTCCGCGCTCTCGGCGATCCTCGCGCCGCTGCGCGCCGCCGCCCTGGACGACGCCACCGCCCGGCGCAGTGCCACCGACCTGGCCGTCACCGCCCTGCTCGACCTGCGCGGGGCCGCCGACCTCGACCGCGAGCTGAGCGAGGAGCCCGCGGCCACCGCGTTCGCCCGACTCGCCGACGTGCTGAGGCCGTTGCTCCGGCACAGTCCGGTCCGGCTGGACCTGCTGGCGCCGACGGCCGGCGACCGGTCCGTCCCCGCCGACACCGCGCACACCGCGCGGGCGGCCGTCCGCTCCACCGTGCTGGCCATGCTGGAGCAGGACGGTCTGGGCCGCCTGCACGTGAGTTGGCAGTTCGTGGACGGCACGCTGCGCGCCGTCGTCCGGGACGACGGCCCGGGGCTGCTCACCCCCGACGCGCTCGCCGTCCACCGCACCGCCGACCGGATCGCCGCCCTGGCGGGCCGGTTGACGGTCGACGCCGTCCCCGGCTGGGGCACGACGGTCACCGTCGACCTGCCGCTGAACGTGGCGGCGGCCCCGGTCACCTCGGTGGATCCCCTGGAGGGCCTTCAGCCGCGGGAGTTGGAGGTCCTCGACCAGCTCGCCCAGGGCCGCCGCAACCGGGAGATCGCCCAGGCCCTGCACATCAGCGAGTCGACGGTGAAGTTCCACGTGGCCAACATCCTGGCCAAGCTGGACGTCAGCTCCCGCGGCGAGGCCGCCGCCCTCGCCCACCGCGCCGGGCTGTCCTCGACCCCGCCGTCCCTCCACGCCGCGTCCTGAGCGGCCGGCCCGGCACCGGACCCACCTGCCCGCCGCGCCCCGCGTGCCCGGGGGCCGCGGGGCCCGAGGGGGTCAGGACCGCTCGACGGCGGCCTTGATGCGGCGGCCGAAGTCGGGGGCGTCCTTGCGGGCCGCGCGCAGCGCCGGGGCCACCAGGAGTTTGCCGAGCCCGTGGCCGTCCAGCTCGTTGAAGATCCGGACCCGGGTGCCGCCGCCCGGGAGCGGTTCGAGGTCGTAGCCGCCCTCGGCGGTGATCAGGTTCTTGCTCTGCTCGGTCCAGCGGATCGTGTGCGGCGGCTCCAGCGCGGTGATGCGGAACTCCCGGGAGGTCTTCACCCCGGCGTCCTTCACCGTGCTGCGGAAGACCGTCCCGACGGCGGTCGGGCCGTCCGGGGTCTTCTCGATCGACTGGACCCGGGGGCTGAACTCCGGGTCGTTGCGGCCGTCGGCCAGGTAGGCGAAGACGTGCTCCACCGGCCGGTCGACCTCGACGCTGGTGTCGAACATTCCGGACATGCCGGCTCCTCGCGGGGTGCGGTCGGGCACTGCGGTGCTGCGGGTACTGCGGTGCTGCGGGTACTGCGGTCGGGCACTGCGGTGCTGCGGGCACCGCGGTACGGCGGCACCGCGGTACGGCGCGGCCAGGATTTCAGAGAGCCGCCCACCCCGCCTCCCGGGCGCCGGGTCCGGCGGTGCCGCCGGAAGCGCCGGAGCGGAGCAGCCGGGCGGCGGGACGGGGCCGGGGCAGTCCTCTGCGGATCGGCTGTCACATTCCGGCGGGCTGCTCCGTCCCCTTGGCGACGGCGACCGGAAGCGGCCGCCCGGCACCCGGAGGGGCACAGGACATGGCGCAGCACATCACGGTCGTCGGCGGCGGTTTCGGCGGACTGACGGCGGCGATCTCGGCGGCCGAGGCGGGGGCTGCGGTCACCCTGCACGAGGCGCACGGAACGCTCGGCGGGCGGGCCCGGACGGCGCAGGCGCCGTACCGGACCAACGAGGGCCCGCACGCGTTCTACCGCCGGGGGCCGCACTGGACGTGGCTGCGGCAGCGCGGGCTGGTCGGGCCACTGGCCCGGATCCCGGCGGCGGAGGCCCTGCGGATGCGCTACCACCGGGACGGCGGGCTGCACCGTCTGCCGCCGGTCGGGCTCACGCGGCTGGCGCGTCGGCGCGGGGCCCCGGTGGGCCGGACCTTCCTGGGCTGGGCGAGCGAGGTGGCGGGTGAGCGGACCGCGCGGGCGGCGGCGAACTTCGTGGCCGTCGCCACGTTCCACCACGACCCCGGGCTGCTGTCGGCGGCGTTCGTCCAGGAGCGGCTCCGCCGGTCCGCGAGCCTCCTGCCGGAGGCGCGGTACCCGGTGGGCGGCTGGCAGTCGGTGATCGACCGGATGGCGGCGCGGGCCCGCGAGCTGGGTGTGCGGATCGAGACGGGCGCCCGGGTGGACGACCTTCCGGTCGGGGGCGGCCCGGTGATCGTGGCGACCTCCCTGGACTCGGCGCGGCGGCTGCTGGGCGACGACGGCCTGGTCTGGCACAGCGGTCGGACGCTGTTGCTCGACCTGGCGGTGCGGTCGCGGCGCGGCGACGCGTTCTTCGTCTCGGACCTGGACGGCCCGGGGTGGGTGGAGCGGTTCACCGCACAGGACGGGAGTCTGGCGCCTGCCGGGGAGGAGCTGATCCAGGCCCAGTTCCCGCTCGCCCCGGGCGGGCGGAAGGAGGACGGGACCGCCCGGGCCGAACGGCTGCTGGACCTGGGCTTCCCCGGCTGGCGCGAGCGCGTGGTGTGGCGGCGCACGGCGGTGGCCGGCGGCCGGACCGGCGCGGTGGACCTGCCCGGTACCTGCTGGCGCGACCGCCCGGCCGTCGACCGGGGCGACGGCGTGTACCTGGTGGGCGACCAGGTGGCGGCGCCGGGCGTACTGAGCGAGGTCTCGTTCACCAGCGCGCTGGAGGCCGTCTCGCTGGCCGTCGCGCAGCGCCCGGCGAGCCGGGTCTCCCGCTGAGGGTGCCAGGGCGTGCACGGGACGGGCGGGTGGCGGCGCGGACGGCCCTGGCGCAGGTCTTCGGCCCGGGCGGCCCGGGCTGCCCGGGCTGCCCGAAAACGGTGTGCGCCGCCTCCGGGCACCACCCTCGACGCGCCCGACGAGGCGTGGATGGCCCTGAGCCTGGACGCCGAGCGCCACCCGCTGCCGTCCGGAACGGCCCGCTGGGCCGCGCCGTTCGGCATCGCGTAGCGGAACGCCGCCGCCCCGGTGCGGCTTCCCCTCCAGATTGCTGGGATGGAAGCCGTGCCGGGGTGCACCCGAGGATTCCGGTAGTCAGTTCGGGACCGTTCCCCCTACCGGAGGGATCTCCGCATGACCATCACGTCTCCCGCCCCCAAGCGTCGGCGGGCCGTCTTCACCACGGGCCTCACCACGGGTTTCGCCGCGGTCCTCGCGGTCACGGGCCTCGGGCTCGGCGCGGCGCCCGCCCACGCCACCCCGCCGCCCGGGGCCACCTGCAACCCCAACATCGAGAGCGTCTGGGACGACATCACCTCCGCCACGATCACCCCGGTGATCACGGAGTTCACCTCGTTCAACATCACGCCCGGGACGACCGGGCAGCAGACGCAGCGCCTCAGCGTCCTGAACACGGTCACCACGAAGATCAACAACACCGCGGACTTCAGCGCCGGTTACAAGTCCACCCTGTCCGAGGTCGGCGTCAAGGTCGGGTTCCAGGTCGCCAACGAGCGCACCAGCACCCGGACGACGGAGCTGAGCCGGGTCGTCAACCTGAACGCGCCCGGCTACTACGGGATCTACCGGGGCGTCCTGCGGGTCGACGGCGAGTGGTCGCGGTACCTGTGCGCCCGGTCCGGCGCGGCCTCGGGCTACTGGATCAACGCGAGCCAGACGGGCACGGGCCAGTACACGACCTTCAACTTCCCGGAGGAGGGCACGGTCTCCTGCCCGTCGCCCGAGCCCGCCGGCACCGTCCGGGCCGCGGCCCGCAAGGAGCTGTGCAAGTGACGACCCGCAGGTACGACCAGGAGGGGAAGAGCATGACGAAGCGCAGGAGCGGGGCCGCCCGCCGCCTCGGTGCCGTCCTCGGCGCGGCCGTCACCGTCGGCGCGCTGCTGACGGTCGGGGCGCCGGCCGCGTCGGCCGACCCGATGGACGGCTACAGCTGCGAGGGCGGCGGGTACCGGATCCTCACCCCGCACACGTACGGCGGTGAGCGGATGGTGCTCCAGGTCTCGCAGGAGCGGGGCGAGCACGGCTCGATCATCCAGGCCCCGTGGGACGGGGAGGCCGTCCAGCAGTGGCAGCTCTGCAGCCGGCCCGACCCCGACCACCCCGGCAGCAGGTTCTACAAGCTCAAGGACCACGCGCGCTGGTGGTGCCTGGCCGTCGACCAGGGGTACGAGGGCGACGGCGCCTGGCTCCTCACCGAGGGGTGCAGCACGGCCACGCGGCAGGTGTTCTGGAGCAAGCCGGTCCCGGGCACCGACCTGGTCGCGCTCCAGGCCCAGCACAGCAGCAGCTGGGTGGCCGTCCAGGGCGGGTGGTGGGCGGCGCACGCCGTCCAGATGCAGTTCCAGGCCGACCTGTTCACGCTGCACAAGGTCTGGTAGCCGGAACGGGACGGGGGAGGTCCTCCCGGCGCCGGGCAGCGGCCGGGAGGACCTCCGGACGGGTCAGAGCACCCGCCGCTCCTCGGGGACGACCGCCGAGGGGGTGCCGCCGGTCAGCTTCAGCAGGTCGTCGTACGTCATCGGGACGACGGTGTGCGGGTGGCCCGCGGCGGCCCACAGCACCTCGTGGCCGGCGAGGTCGGTGTCGACGACGGTCCGCAGCGGGGCGGGGTGGCCGACGGGGGCGACGCCCCCGATGGCCTGGCCGGTGGCCTCGCGGACCTGCTCGGCGCCCGCCCGGGTGATCGGTCCGGTGCCCAGCCGCCTGGCCAGGTACTCGGTGTCGACGCGGTGGGCGCCACTGGTCATGACCAGCAGGGGCGCGCCGTCGCAGGTGAACACCAGGCTGTTGGCGATGGCGCCGACCTCGCAGCCGAGGGCGGCGGCGGCCTCGGCGGCGGTACGGGCGGAGTCGGGCAGGACCCGGATCTCGCCGGGCAGACCGGCCGCCGCGAGGGCGTCGGCGACCGCCTGACTGCGGGCGGGGAGGGAGGACGTCATCGCGCCGTCCTGCCGGACGCCCGCGGAACGCGCCCGGCCGCGCCCGACGGCGCTGAGGACGGCCCGGACCCCGGCGGTCAGGACGGAGGAGTCCCGTCCGACGCCCCAGACCACCTCGCCCCCGGCACCGCCGGTGTCCCCCGCGTCGTCCGTGCCGTCGGCGCTGCCACCGCCCCCGATCCTGGCCTCCACGTACGCGACGGCGTCGCTGTCGGGGCCGGTGCGGACGGCGTGCTCGGTGAACCGGAGGATGTCGACGGGGTGCCCGGCCGCACGGAGCGCCGCGGACACCGCGTCCAGCGGCCCGTTGCCCTCGCCCCGGAACGCCGTGCCGTCGAGGGTGACCTCGGCCCAGTGCGCGCCGCCGGCCGTCTCCCCCGTGCGCCACGACGCGTCGACGGCGGCGTCCAGGTAGGTGGCCCGGAAGAGCGCGTAGAGCTCGTCGGCGGTGACCTCGCGCCCGCTGTCGTCCGTCGACTCCTGGACCACGCGCGAGAACTCGATCTGGAGGCGGCGCGGCAGGTCGAGGCCGTGCCCGGCCTGGAGCAGGTAGGCGATGCCGCCCTTGCCGGACTGGCTGTTGACCCGGATCACGGCCTCGTAGTCGCGGCCGAGGTCGGCCGGGTCGATCGGCAGGTAGGGGACGTCCCACGGGGCCAGGCCGGGCGGGACGCCCAGGCCGGCGGCGGTCGCGGCGTGGTGGGCGAAGCCCTTCTTGATGGCGTCCTGGTGGGTGCCGGAGAAGGCGGTGTGGACGAGGTCGCCGACGTAGGGGTGGCGTTCGTGGACGGGCAGCCGGTTGCAGTGCTCGACGGTGCGCCGGATCTCGTCGATGTCGGAGAAGTCGACCATCGGGTCGACGCCCTGCGTGTACAGGTTCAGCGCGAGGGTCGACAGATCGACGTTCCCGGTCCGTTCGCCGTTGCCGAAGAGGCAGCCCTCGACCCGCTGGGCGCCGGCCAGGACGGCCAGTTCCGCGCAGGCGACGCCGGTGCCCCGGTCGTTGTGCGGGTGGACGGAGAGGATCACCGAGTCCCGGCGGGCCAGGTGCCGGTGCAGGTACTCGATCTGGTCGGCGTAGACGTTGGGGGTGGCGATCTCGACGGTGGCGGGCAGGTTGTGGACGACCGGGCGGTCGGGGCTCGCGTCCCAGAGCGCGGTGAGGCCGTCGCAGAGCTCCAGGACGTAGTCCGGCTCGGTGAGGTTGAACACCTCGGGCGAGAACTGGAACCGCAGGCCGGGCCGGTCGCCGGCCCGCCGGGCCATGTGCTCGGCGGCTCCGGTGACCAGCGCCCGGACCTCCTCGCGGCTGCGGCCGAGGACGACGTCCCGCCAGACGGGGGCGGTCGCGGTGTAGAGGTGGACGACGACCCGGGGCAGCCCCTCGACGGACTCGAAGGTGCGGTCGATGAGGTCGGCGCGGGCGGCGGTGAAGACGACGACGGTGACGTCCTCGGGCACCGCACCCGGCGTGGTGGCGAGGCGGCGGACGAAGTCGAAGTCGGTCCGGCTGGCGGAGGGGTAGCCGACCTCGATCTCCTTGAAGCCCATGGCCAGGAACAGGTCGAACATCCGCTGCTTGCGCGCCGGGTCCATCGGCTCGGCGAGCGCCTGGTTGCCGTCCCGCAGGTCGACGGGCACCCAGAGCGGGGCCCGCTCGATCCGCCGCGACGGCCACGCGCGGGCGGTGGCCTCGGGCAGCGGTACGCGCCGGTGGGCGGGGCGGTAGCGGTGGAACGGCATCGCACTGCCGCGCTGCGGGTTCCAGGCGGGGGCGGCGGCCGGGACGGGGCCGGCGGGGGTGCGGAGGGTGGGGAACTGCGGAGCGGTGCCTGGGGCGGTCACGGGGGGTCCTTCGCTGCGCGGTTTCCGCGCGGTCGGTACCGGACGACGACCGGCAGCACGGCACCCCGCAGCGGGGTGCCGGTCCGGTCAGACCCCGCTGCGGCCACCGAGAAGGAGACTCCACGACTGCATAGCGGGTACCGTAACCACGATCCGCCGCCTCGGACAACTCGGTTCCGCAGAACGGACATCGGGCCGCGCGCCGCTGCCGGGCGCCCGCACCGGGGCCCGGCCGGAGCACGTCGGACGTCGTCGGAGGTCGGGTCGGAGGGCAGGTCGGAGGCGCGATCGGGCACATCCCGGACGGATTCGGGGCACGGCCGCGGACACGGCCGCGGCACCTCCGGGGGCGGGCCGCAGGGACCGTCCGGCGCCCGGCCGGGACGTTAACCGCACACTGACGCCATGTTAAGGACGTGTGTGCACGTCGTCCGAAGATCGAACGCGCTTTCACTCCTAACACACCGTATGACTAGTATCGCCTCGTCAAAAGACCGTGCCCCGGACGGCCCGGCCCTCACGGACCGGCCGCCAGCCCCAAGGAGACAGTTCTGCGCGCGCGTGCGAATCGGCGGCCCCCGACGCCGAAGGCCCCCCGCAGGCGTCCGCGCCTGTCACTGCGGACGGCACTGCTCGTCCTCGCCCTCGTCCCGAGTCTCGCCCTGGCCGCCCTCTGGGCCGTCACCAGCGGCGTGACCTTCTTCGACTTCCAACGCCAGGCGGCCCAGGGACTGCTGGCGCAGAAGGCGGGACAGCCCTCCAACATCGTCTACTACAACCTCCAGGAGGAGCGCCGGCTCAGTGCCGAGGCGCTCGCCCGGCCCGGCAGCGTCACGGACCAGCTGAAGCGCCAGCGGCAGCTGACCGACGAGGCCGTCACGAAGTTCCAGGCGCTCTCCGGCGAGACCGCCGACAGCGCGCCCACCGACGTCCGCAACGCGGTCGCCGAGGCGCGCCGCGCGCTCGGCAGGCTGGCCGAGCAGCGGTCCGCCGTCGACCGGTCCGCCGTCGACCAGCAGACCGTCTACGCGTACTACACGGACCTGATCGCCGTCGACCTCCGGCTGTTCACCGCGCTCAGCCACGTGGCCAACGGCGAGGTCACCTGGATCTCCAAGACCCTGGTCAACGCGTTCTGGGCCAAGGAGATGCTGGCCCGCGAGGACGCCATCCTGGCCCGCGGCTGGCCCTCCGGGAAGCTCAGCACCGCCGACTACCAGCTGCTCCAGCAGGCCATCGGCGCCCAGGACCACCTGTTCACCGTGCAGGTCGTCCCGTACGTGCCGGCCGACGAGCAGGGTGCCTGGCAGCAGCTCGCCAACAGCCCCGCCTGGCAGGCCAAGGCCACCGTCGAGCAGGCGCTGATCCGGCCCGCCACCGTCGACGCCGGCGGCAGCGTCAAGCTCCCGCAGCTCCAGGACCAGTGGCGACAGGCCCTCGACCAGGTCAACCCGGCGCTGGTGAAGGCCATCGAGACGCGCACCGAGGGCGTCGTCGAGGTCGGCAAGGGCTCGATCATCTCGCTGCTCACCCGGGTCGCGCTGACCGCCGTGATCGGCCTGTTCGCGGTCGTCGCGGTGGTCCTCACCAGCTGGCGGCTCACCCGCTCGCTGCGCCGCCGGATCAAGGAGCTCCAGAGCCAGGCCCAGGAGCTGGAGCGGACCCTGCCCGAGGTGGTGGAGCGGCTCTCGCAGGGCGAGCAGGTCGACGTCGAGGCGGAGAGCCGGGCCATCACGGCCGGACCGCACTCCAACGGCACCGACGAGCTGGCGCAGCTCGGCCAGGCGCTCAACCTGGCCCGCACCTCCGCGCTGGAGACGTCCGTCCGCCAGGCCGAGCAGTACCGCGGCTTCGAGCGGCTGCTCCAGCGGATCGCACGCCGTACCCAGCTGCTGATCGGCCAGCAGCTGCGCAAGCTCGACGAGCTGGAGCGCAAGCACGAGGACCCGGAGGTGCTGGAGGGGCTGTTCGACCTCGACCACCTCACCGCGCGCCTGCGCCGCTACGAGGAGAACCTGGTCATCCTGGCCGGCGGCCAGCCGCAGCGGAAGTGGCGCAAGCCCGTCCCGCTGCTGGACGTGCTCCGCTCCGCCCAGGGCGAGGTGCAGGACTACCGCCGGATCATGCTGGACGTCGAGGGCCACCCGTGGCTCTCGGAGCGCGCCGTCGGACCGGTGGCCCACGTGGTCGCCGAGCTGATGGAGAACGCGGCGACCTTCTCGAAGCCGCCCACGCCGGTCGACGTGCGGGCGGCCGTCGTCGGACGCGGCCTCGCCATCGAGATCGAGGACCGCGGGCTCGGCATGGACCCGGACCAGTACGACGCGGCCAACGCGCTGATGACCAGCCCGCCGCGGATGGACGTGCTGGCCCGCGCCGACGACATCCGGCTCGGCTTCTACGTGGTCGCCCGGCTCGCGGCGAGCACCGGCATCAGGGTGGAGTTCCGGCCGTCGGCCTTCGGCGGCACCCGGGTGGTCGTGCTCGTCCCCGGCGAACTCGTCATCGACGGGGACGCCGACCTGCCGGACGCCGTGCCGGTCGAGCCGATCCCGCTCGCCCGCCGCCAGCGCGGCGCGCACGGCAACGCGGTGCTGGCCTCGGTGACCGAGATGCCCGCTCTGTCGACCGCACCGACCGTGCCGACCGCTGGACCGGTGGTCCTGGTCGACGAGGACGAGGAGGGGCGCGCGGCCATCGAGGCGGCGTTCGGCGACAGCGTCGACACCGTGACCACGGCCCCCACCGCCGCCGGCCCCTCCGACGGCCCCGGCGAGGCCGCCCCCGCCGACCAGGGTGCCTTCCCCCAGGCGGGCGGCTACCCGGAGCAGGGCGGCTACCCCGAGGGCCGCGGCTACTCCGGTGGCAAGACGTTGACCGACGACGACGTCCCCCCGGACACCGACTGGTTCACCGGCAACCCCCGGCCGGAGCCCGCCGAGGCGTTCGCGCTCGTCGAGTACGTGACGCCCGCGGAGGCGGAGCAGCCCGTCGAGCACGGTTCGCCCGGCTACCAGGCACCCGCGTACGGCGGACCCGGCTACGACGGCACCCCGGCCCACGGCAGCCCCGCCCACGCCGGTGCCCCGGAGGCCGCGCTCCCGCCGTACGACGCCCCCGCGTACCCCGACATCGCCTACGCGACGGTGACGCCCGCCGAGGCGCCGTACGCCGACGAGCAGTACCGGCCCGCCGACCACTACCGGCTCGCGGAGCGCCGGGAGCGGCGCGAGTACGACTCCGCGATCCCGCTCAGCGCCCCGGAGACCGGCCAGCCGCCGCTCCCGCAGCGCGTCCGGCAGGCCAGCCTCGCCGCCGAGCTGCGGGTCCCGCCGCAGCCCCGGGCCGACCACGGCGCCACCGCCGGCGGGCAGGCCGACGCCCCCGGGCTCGTCGGGCAGGGTGGGCAGGACGGTGCGGCGGGGCCCTTCCAGCGTCCGCCCCGCCGGTCGGGCGCGACCATCGGCGCCTTCCAGCGCCAGTCCCGCGCCGCGCGCGGCCAGGGGCCGGACCCGGACGGCACGGGTCCCGAGCACCCCGACTCCCCGGCACCCCCCGCCCACGCCGGCCCCCCGACTCCCGCGCCGGGCCCGTCCCCCTGGGCCCTCCCCGCCGCGGACCCCCGAACCACGAGGACGGAAGACCAGTGATGAACCGTACGATCGCCACCCACCAGGACCTGGACTGGCTGCTGGACGGACTCGTCGACTCGGTGGCCGGGACCAGAAGCGCCGTCCTGCTCTCCGACGACGGCCTGGTCGTCAGTCACTCGCGGACCATCGAGCGGTCGGACGCCGAGCGGCTGGCCGCCGTCGCCACCGGCCAGCAGAGCCTGGCCCGCGGCGTCGGCCAGCTCTTCGACGGCGGTCCGGTGCACCAGGTGATCGTCGAGCTGGCCGAGGTCTGGCTGTTCATCATCGCCGCCGCCCAGGGCACCCACCTGGCCGTGGTCGCCTCCCAGGAGGTGGACGCCGAGGTCATGTCGGTGGCCATGCACACCCTGGTGCAGCAGGTGGGCCAGAAGATGAGCACCCCGGCCCGCAACGAGTTCGACGCCTTCGCGGCCCGGAACCGGGGCTGAGACGCCGGTGCGCCCCCACTGGAGCGAGCCCGACGAGGACGACGACGAGGACTACGGCGCGGGCACGATGGTGCGCCCCTACACCATCACCCGCGGCCGGGTCGCGCCCGAGCGCGACGACCTCACCCTGATCACCCTGCTCACCACCGTCGACGACCCGGCGGCCGAGGCGCTGGCCCGGGGCTCCCGGTCCGGGCCGCGCTCGCTGCAGCCGGAGCACCGGATGATCCTGGAGCGCTGCCGCCGTCCGGCCGCCGTCGCCGAGGTGTCGGCCGGCCTCAACCTGCCGGTCTCGGTCACCAAGATCCTGCTGGGCGATCTCATCTCGCAGGGCCTGCTGCTGGCCCGGCCGCCGCTCTCGGTGGCCCGGGTCAGCGGGGGCGTGGACCTCGGACTGCTGACGGCCGTACGCGAAGGACTCCGGAGACTCTGAACCATGGCACCGACCGCACCCCTCCCCTCCCCCGGACCGCACGCAGCGGGGCCGAACCGCCTGGCCGCCGGGGGCCCGGCCTCCCACGGCCCGACGACGGCCCCCGCCGCCGTCAAGATCCTGATCGCCGGCGGCTTCGGCGTCGGCAAGACCACCCTGGTCGGCTCGGTCAGTGAGGTCGCGCCGCTGCGCACCGAGGAGCTGCTGACCCGCGCCAGCGTCGGTGTCGACGACCTGTCGGGCATCGACAGCAAGGAGACCACCACCGTCGCCCTGGACTTCGGCCGGATCACGGTCAATCCGGAGCTGGTGGTCTACCTGTTCGGCACGCCCGGCCAGGAACGGTTCTGGTTCATGTGGAACGACCTGGTGAACGGCGCGCTCGGCGGGATCGTCATCGCCGACACCCGCCGGCTGGACACCAGCTTCGCCTCGATCGACTTCTTCGAGAGCCGGGGCATCCCGTTCGTGGTGGCGATCAACTGCTTCCACGCCCACAACACCCGCGGCCCGGAGGAGATCCGGGCCGCCCTGGACCTGGACCCGCAGGTGCCGATGCTGCTCGGCGACGTGCGGGAGCGGACCTACGGGCGGGACCTGCTGCTGGCCCTGGTCGACCATCTGATGGACCTCTCGACGGCCGCAGCGGTCGGCTGAAACGTTTCTTCGCCCGCCGGCCCCTTCCCCGGCCGCCGGGCTCCCCCCTCCCCTCCCGCTTCCCCTTCCGCTTGGAGAACCCGTCATGACCCCACCCCTGCGCGTACTCGTCCACGGCGGCGGCATCGGCGGCCTGACCGCGGCCACCGCCCTCGCCCGGCGCGGCCACCGGGTCGACGTCGTCGAGCTGCGCGACGAACTGGAGGCGCTGGGCGTCGGCATCATCCAGCCGTCCAACGCGCTGCACGTGATGCGTGAGATCGGCGTGCTGGAGCAGTGCGTCAAGGCCGGCTTCGAGTGGGAGGTGCTGACCATCTGCGACCCGGCCGGCGTCACCGTCGCGAAGATCCCGCAGCCCCGGATGGGCGACGCGCCCTCCAACAACGGCATCCCGCGGCCGGTCCTGGCCCAGGTGCTCAACGAGGCCGCCACCGCCGCCGGCGCGAGCATCCGGTTCGGCACCACGATCACCGAACTCGTCGACGAGGGCGAGGAGGTGGCGGTCACCCTGTCCGACGGGCAGAGCAGCCGCTACGACCTGGTGGTCGGCTTCGACGGCATCGGCTCGCCGCTGCGCCGGCACCTGTACGGCGAGACCTACGCGCCCGAGTACACCGGCTTCGCCAACTGGCGCGTCACGCTGCCGCGTTCGCCCGAGGTGCAGGGCGTCGTGATGTCCGCCGGCAACCTCAAGGCCAAGGCGCTGCTCACCCCGATCAGCGAGGACCTGATGTACCTGGGCTCGGTGTTCGCCGAGCCCGAGGGCTTCCGGCCGGACCCGGAGCTGGCCCACGAGCAGCTGCGCGAGCGGCTGGCCGGCTTCGGCGGCCCGATCGCCGAGGCGCTGGCGCAGGTCGTCGACCCGGCGACCGTGGTGTACACCCGGATCTCCCAGGTGACGGTCGAGGAGCCGTGGCACGTCGGCCGGGTGGTGCTGGCCGGCGACGCCGCGCACGCCTCCACCCCGCACCTGGCCCAGGGCGCGGCGATGGCCGTCGAGGACGCGCTGGTGCTCGCCCAGAGCCTGGACGCCGCCGAGACCGTGCCCGCCGCGCTGGCCGCCTGGGAGGAGCGCCGCCGGCCGCGCGCGATGTGGGTGCAGGCGCTGTCCCGGGCCATCCTCAAGCAGGAGACCGGCACGCCGACCACCGCGGAGGAGGACGAGCTGCTGAAGGTCGGCATCCCGGGCGCCGCGCACGTCCTCGTCCAGCCGTACTGAGCGTTCCCCCGGTTGTGACCGGCCCGGGCCCGGCG
>NZ_JBHXKE010000020.1:0-59569 GCF_042722765.1 Kitasatospora sp. NPDC058406 | reverse complement strand
GGCCACTGGCTGCGGGTGGCCGGCCTCACTGCCGGGCGCCTTCGGTGCTCCGGCCCGCCCCTGATGGGGGCGAATCGTTTCACCGGCCCCGAGACCGCGTCGTGCGCGGCTGAGTTTGCTGCCGTGCCCCCGAGTAGGACGGCTGCGGTGACGGCAGGAGGTACGACCCCGCCGACAGCGGGGCGTGACCGCCTCCGGTCGGGGTCAGCTTTCGGCGAGGATGTGGGACAGCTCCCGGTCGAGGTCGAAGTGACGGTGTTCGGTGCCGGGGGGTACGGCGGCGTCCGTCCGCTTGAGGAACGACTCAAGCGCTCGGGCCGGGGCCTCCAGCAGGGCTTCTCCTTCCGGAGAGCTCAGCGCGATGCAGACCACCCCTTGCCCGTGGCTGCGCGACGGCCAGACCCGGACGTCGCCGGTACCCGTGGGTCGGTGCAGCCCCTCCGCAAGGAGATCTCGGGCGAACACCCACTCCACGGTCTCGTCGGCGCCGGTGTGGAACGTGGCGTGCACGGCATAGGGGTCGGCGGTGTCGTAGCGCAGACCCGCGGGGACGGGCAGTGAGGACTCGCTGGACACGATGAGGCGCAGGTGCAGCTCGCAGCTGACCGTGGTGTTCATAAGCGCCATGGCCTTTCGCTCAGTGTGCGCTCGGGGAATCGCACGTCGGCGAACGGACCATCCCACCTCCAAGACCGATGTAAACCCCTCTGTCCCGATTCGGGCGCGAGTCGTACCCCTTACGGCGCATTGCGGAATCGCCACAGAGTGCCCCGCAGGGCATTACCGGCCCGCTTCTCGGTTAGTTTCCTGGCATGACTGTGCGAAGCGACAAGGCACGCGGTGACGCGGGCGGGAACACGGGAACGGGGGATGTGATCGTGCCGGACGACACGGGGGTGCCGACGGGGCCGGGGAACGACGACGGCGACGGTGGGGGTACGGGGGCGGACACGGACGGTGGCCGGCCGCTGGGCTCACGCGCGCCGCACTTCATCCGCCGCTCCCGCCCGCTGCACCTGAGCTGGCAGGTGGCCGTCTTCCTGATCGGCCTGGCGGTGGTGGTGCTCGGCGTGATCATGCTGCCGCTGCCCGGGCCCGGCTGGGTGGTCATCTTCCTGGGCATGGGCATCTGGGCGACCGAGTTCGTCTGGGCCCAGCTGGCGCTGCGCTGGACCCGGCGGAAGGTGGCCGAGGCGGCCCAGAAGGCCCTGGACCCGCGGGTCCGCCGCCGCAACATCACGCTCACGGTGATCGGCCTGACGGTGATCGCCGGGATCGGCGGCTGGTACCTGTGGAAGTACGGGCTGGTCATGCCCTGGAAGATCGACGAGGACTGAGCGGGGGTCCGTCGCGGACCGGGTACGGACCGTGTGCGGTCCGGCCGGGGAGCGGGGGCCGGCCGGTGCGCCGTCCGGGTGAGGCGGCCGTTCCGGGGGCCGGGGTGAGCGTGTTCGGACCACCCCGTGGGATGCGGTAATGTTTTCCCTGCACCCGGGCGATTAGCTCAGCGGGAGAGCACTTCGTTCACACCGAAGGGGTCACTGGTTCGATCCCAGTATCGCCCACCGGAATGCATTGTGATATGTGAGGCCCAGCCGATTATCGGCTGGGCCTTACATGTATTTCCACAATCCGGTGAACATCGTCCGGGAATGAACTGAGGCGCAGTCATCTTCCGTGCGGAGTGCGAGTTCTGCGGATGTGTCGACCGGCACCCCGGGGAAGCGAGTTGTACCGCACCCCCCGAATGGTGCTACAGTTCTTCTCGTTGCCCGGGCGATTAGCTCAGCGGGAGAGCACTTCGTTCACACCGAAGGGGTCACTGGTTCGATCCCAGTATCGCCCACCGGACAGCATGCAGGCCCCGACCGGAGACCGGTCGGGGCCTGCGGCGTCCGCGCGCACACCGAACGCCGGGCGCCCGGACCGGCCCCGCCGCGCTACGCCGCCATCTCGCACCTGTGGTCCGGGGACAGCCGTCGCCCGCATCCGCACCGGGCCGGCCGCAGCGGCCAGGACAGGTCCACCCGCTCGTCCGCCCCCGACCGGTCGAACCACGCCTGCAACCCCCGGGCCTGTGCCGCGTGCCAGACCGCCTGCCGCAGGTGCAGCTCCGCCACCGTCAGCCCGCCCAGCGCGGCCGGATGGCGCGCACCGATCGTCCGGACCACCGCCAGCGTCGCCGCCGCGTCCTCCGCCGCGTCGTGCGCCCCGGCCAGCTGCACCCCGTAGTGCGTGCACAGGTCGGTCAGCGTCCGGCGGCCCTTGCGGTACCGGTCCACGTGCTTGTCCAGCACCCGGGGATCCAGTATCAGCAGGCCGGCCGGGCCCACCGCGTCCGTCAGCGTGACCCCGCGGTGCCGGCGCAACTCCCGGTCGAGCAGGGTCAGATCGTAGGGCGCGTTCATCACCGCGACCGGGCGGCCGGCCCGGGCCTGCGCCGCCAGCGCGGCGGCGATCTCCGCCACCACCGTCCGCGCCGGGCGGCCGAATGCCCGGACCCGTTCGTCGGTGATGCCGTGCACGGCGCGGGCACCGTCCGGTATCGGCACGCCGGGGTCGGCCAGCCAGGTGGTCGCCTGCGGGGCGGCGCCCGGGGCGAGTTGGACCACCAGGGCGGCCGACACGATGCGGTCGGTCTCGACGTCCACGCCGGTGGTCTCGGTGTCGAAGGAGGCGATCGGGCCGGTGAACCAGTGCTGCTGCATGACTGCCCCTCGGATACAGCGCGTTCCCGCCCTGGTGATACCCGCTCCTGACGTCCCCTCAACCGTTTGGCGCACCACCGGCCGGGCACCCTGCCGACAGGTGCCCTGTTCGAATCGGGACGGGCCCGGGGGGACGGGGGGAGGAACCCGGCGATGGCACTGACCCAGCCGCAGCCCGACGAGGCGGAGGCCGCCCTGCGGGGCAACCTGGCGGTGACCGCCTGCATGGAGACCCTGCAGGTCGGCTACCTGCACGCGGTCGCCGCCGCGGCCGGCTGCTCGCTCTCCCAGCCGTTCCCCGACAACGGCATCGACTGGCAGGTCAGTCACGGCTCCCGGGTCCACGAGATCGACGACGAGGTGACCGTCAAGATCCAGCTGAAGGCCACCCAGCAGATCGCCCCCCATCCGCGCGGCCCGTACTTCAGCTTCACCCTCGACAACGACCACCTGCGCAAGCTCGCCCGCCCCCGGGTCGCGGTGCCCCGCATCCTCGTCGTCATGCTGCTGCCCCGCCGGGTCGACCACTGGCTCGCGGCCCGGCCGGACGCGCTGGAGCTGCGGCACTGCTGCTACTGGGTCAACCTGGCCGGCCACCCGGTCACCGGGCAGCGCCGGACCAACGTCCGGGTACCCACCGCGAAGGTCTTCGACGACCGCGCACTGTGCGACATCATGGCCAGGGTCGGCGCGGGCGGCAGCCCGTGACGGCCCGGCCCCCGGCCGGGAGGAGCCGCACCATGACACTGCCCCACGGGCCACTGCGCCCCGGTCCCGGCGAGCCGCAGGCCCGGGCGCTGCCCGACCCGGCCGCCGTCGACCCCGCGGTGCTCGCCACCCTGCTGGCCCGGCACGGCTGGGTCCGGCGCGGCGGGCCCTCCGCCCGGTACGGCCGCTGGACGCCCCCCGACGGCACCGACCCCGGCACCAGCCTGATCGTCCCCGCCGGTGACGGCTTCGACGACGCCGTCGACCTCCTCACCGACGCCGTCACCGCGCTCTCCCGCTCCGCCAGCCCCTCCGCCCGCGCGATCCTGCTCGCCCTGGCCGTCCCCGGCGACGAGCTCCAGTGGCACCGCGACCTCGCCGGCCCGCCGGGCTCCGCTCCCGCGACGGTGCCCTGGGACGACACCGAACGGCTTCAGCGGGCGGCGCGCGCCATGCTCGCGGCCGGCGCCAAGGCCGGCCGCACCCGGGCCGCGTACTTCGGAGCCCGCCTCGACAGCTGGGCCGGGGACTTCCTCGACCGCGTCCTGGTGGTCTCCGGCGGCCCCGGCCTCACCGCCTACACCCCCGCCCCCGAGGGCCGGGCCGCGGTCACCACCCTGGTCCGCGCCCTGGAGGCGCTGCGCGACGCCGTCGACTACCGCCGGGTCAGCGGCGGTGCGGAGGCCTTCGAGAACGCCGTCCAGTCCGGCGTCAGCCGCGAGCTGGTCGAATCCGTCGAGGAGCTGGTGCGCGGCGCCACCGCGAGCCGGCTCACCGTCGCCTGGTCGGCCGCCGCCGGGACCCCCGGCGGTTTCGGCGACCGCCGGATCGCCCTGGAGTTCTCGCCCGGCGACCTGCCCGCCCTAGCGGAGGCCGCGGAGCTGCTCGAACGCATCGAGCCCGCCGTCGCCGTCACCGTCGTCGGCGTCGTCGTCCGGCTCAAGCGCGCCGACCCGGCGGGCCCCGGCAGCGTCCGCCTGCGGGTGCTCGGCGGCGCCGAAGTCGACGAGGTCAAGGTCCGCCTGCCCGATCCCGCCTACCGGCTGGCCGCCGAGGCCCACCTGGCCGGCACCCCGGTCAAGGTCAGCGGCCGGCTCGAACGGCGCGGCGGCTTCCGCCGGCTCACCCGGCCCACCGGCCTGGAGCCCTGCGGGCTGGAGGAGGCGGAGCGGGAGCGGCTGCTCAAGACCCTGGGCGACGGGTAGGGAGGATACGGAGGTGACGGCGGGGCCACCGGTCTCGGTACCATCGTCACGCGCAGCGAAGTGTTGCGTCCTATGAATCCAGCACGTCAGGAGAGACCGGTGACGGACGTCCGGGTAATCATCAGCCGCGAACCCGATCGGGAAGAGCGCGTGGTGACCACGGGCACTACGGCCGCCGAGCTCTTCGCCGACGACCGTTCGATCATCGCCGCCCGCGTCGGCGGCCAGCTCAAGGACCTCGCGTACGCCGTCCAGGACGGCGACGAGGTCGAGCCGGTCGAGATCGGCAGCAAGGACGGCCTCGACATCCTGCGCCACTCCACCGCGCACGTCATGGCGCAGGCCGTGCAGCAGCTCTTCCCGGAGGCCAAGCTCGGCATCGGCCCGCCGGTCAAGGACGGCTTCTACTACGACTTCGACGTCGAGAAGCCGTTCCACCCCGACGACCTCAAGGCCGTCGAGAAGAAGATGCAGGAGATCATCAAGCGCGGGCAGAAGTTCTCCCGCCGGGTGGTCACCGACGAGGCCGCCCGCGAGGAGCTGGCCGGCGAGCCGTACAAGCTGGAGCTGATCGGCCTCAAGGGCTCCGCCGCCACCGCCGGCGAGGGTGCCGACGTCGAGGTCGGCGCCGGCGAGCTGAGCATCTACGACAACCTGGACCCGAAGTCCGGCGAGCTGTGCTGGGGCGACCTCTGCCGCGGCCCGCACCTGCCGTCGACCCGGATGATCCCGGCGTTCAAGATCATGCGCTCGGCCGCCGCCTACTGGCGCGGCAGCGAGAAGAACCCCATGCTCCAGCGCCTCTACGGCACCGCCTGGCCGACCAAGGACGCGCTCAAGGCGCACCTGGAGTTCCTGGAGGAGGCCGCCAAGCGCGACCACCGCAAGCTCGGCAGCGAGCTCGACCTCTTCTCCATCCCCGAGGAGATCGGCTCCGGCCTCGCCGTCTTCCACCCCAGGGGCGGCATCATCCGCCGCGCCATGGAGGACTACTCGCGCCGCCGGCACGAGGAGGAGGGCTACGAGTTCGTCTACACCCCGCACGCCACCAAGGGGAAGCTCTTCGAGAAGAGCGGCCACCTCGACTGGTACGCGGACGGCATGTACCCGCCCATGCAGCTCGACGAGGGCGTGGACTACTACCTCAAGCCGATGAACTGCCCGATGCACAACCTGATCTTCGACGCGCGCGGCCGCTCGTACCGCGAACTGCCGCTGCGTCTCTTCGAGTTCGGCACGGTGTACCGGTACGAGAAGTCCGGCGTGGTGCACGGCCTGACCCGCGCCCGCGGCTTCACCCAGGACGACGCGCACATCTACTGCACCCGTGAGCAGATGGCCGACGAGCTCGACTCGACGCTCACCTTCGTGCTCAACCTGCTGCGCGACTACGGCCTGAACGACTTCTACCTGGAGCTGTCCACCAAGGACCCGGAGAAGTTCGTCGGCTCGGACGACGCGTGGGAGGAGGCCACCGCCGTCCTCGCCGCCGTGGCCGAGAAGCAGGGCCTGCCGCTGGTGCCGGACCCGGGCGGCGCGGCCTTCTACGGCCCGAAGATCTCGGTGCAGGCGAAGGACGCCATCGGCCGCACCTGGCAGATGAGCACCATCCAGCTGGACTTCAACCTGCCCGACCGCTTCGACCTGGAGTTCACCGCGGCGGACGGCTCGCGCCAGCGGCCGGTCATGATCCACCGGGCGCTGTTCGGCTCGATCGAGCGGTTCTTCGCGGTGCTGCTGGAGCACTACGCCGGTGCCATGCCGCCGTGGCTGGCCCCGGTCACGGTGACCGGCATCCCGATCACCGACGAGCACGTGCCGTACCTGCTGGAGGTCGCGGCCGAGCTGAAGAAGCGCGGCATCCGGGTCGAGGTCGACACCTCGGACGACCGGATGCAGAAGAAGATCCGCAACGCCCAGAAGAGCAAGACCCCGTTCATGCTGATCGCCGGCAACGACGACGTCGAGGCGGGTGCGGTGTCCTTCCGCTACCGCAACGGCGAGCAGAAGAACGGCGTCCCGGTGGCCGACGCGGTCGCCGAGATCGTGGACGCCGTGGAGCGCCGCATCCAGGTGTGACACCACGGTCACGCGTGAGCGCGGGGCGGGCTCCTCGGGAGTCTGCCCCGCGCTGCTTTGCAAGAACGGCCGGGCGAATATGCTGATCAGCATGACGACTGAGCCGGAACTGCAGCGGGGCGTCGGCGAGCCGGACGGCTTCCGCCGCCTGTGGACCCCCCATCGGATGGCCTACATCCAGGGCGAGAACAAGCCCACCGGCCCGGCTCCGGACGACGGTTGCCCGTTCTGCTCGATTCCGTCGCTGAGTGACGAGGACGGGCTGGTCGTCGCACGCGGCGGCTCCGTGTACGCGGTGCTCAACCTCTACCCGTACAACGGCGGTCACCTGATGGTGGTCCCGTACCGGCACGCGGCGGACTACACCGAGCTGGACGAGGCGGAGACGGCCGAGCTGGCGGTGTTCACCAAGAAGGCGATGACGGCGCTGCGCGCGGCCTCGGGCGCGCACGGCTTCAACATCGGGATGAACCAGGGGACGGCGGCAGGTGCCGGGATCGCGGCGCACCTGCACCAGCACGTGGTGCCCCGCTGGGGCGGGGACACCAACTTCATGCCGGTGGTCGGCCACACCAAGGTGCTGCCGCAACTGCTGGCGGACACCCGCAAGATGCTGGCGGAGGCCTGGCCGCAGGACTGAGCCGGGACGGACCGGGGCCCCTGCCGACCGTGTGTCGGCAGGGGCCCCGTCGTGCCCGGTGCGGCCGTCAGCCGGCGTCGTAGTGGTCGACCTTGAACGGGCGGCTGCCCTGGGCCTCGGCCTTGAGCCCGGCGGCGCGGCCCTTGAAGGCGCGGTCGGTGTCCAGGTCGTGCTCGGCGAGGAACTCCAGGGTGGCGGTGTGGACGGCGCCGAGCACCGGGTGGGCCGAGTTGAGCGCGTTGTCGGCCATGGTGCGGGTGCCCCACGGCAGGCCGGCCCAGATGTGCCGCAGGCCGAAGGGCTCGGGCAGGCCGAGGCCGCCGCCGAGCCAGCCGAGCAGGGCGGGCATCCGGTAGAAGGGCGCGCGGACGGCCTGCCGGACGACCTCGTCGTTGTCGATCAGCGGGAGCTTGACCGTGCGCTCCTCCCAGAACCGCACGGTCTTGGCGACCGACTTCTCCTTGGCCTTGGGCTTGTCGAAGAAGAAGCCGTTGATCGGGCCGAGGGCGTAGCCGGCGACGGTGATGTTGAGGGTGTTGGCGAGCAGCACCACGGTGACGGTGAAGGTCAGGACGAGCTTGCCGTCGTGGGTGATGAACTGGGTGGCGAGGTAGTGGCGGGGGCCGCCGCCGAAGGTCTGCTTGTCGGCGACCGCCTGGACGGCGAAGTCGCGCATGTGGTCGCCGTCCATGTCGGCGCCGCCGGGGCGGCTGATCTCGTCCGCGCTCTCGCCGACCTCGAAGACGACCCACTGCTTGACCCGGACGCCGGGCATCCCGCTGTTGGCGACCTCGCTGATGCCGAGCGATTTGAGGTGTCCGGAGATCTTCCGGACGAGGTCCCAGGGGTGGAACTGGCGGAAGTCGATCTGGCCCTCGGCGGGGCGCAGGGTGTCGATGAGCTTCCACTCGCCCCAGCGGCGGCCGACGCCGAGGATGCCCTTGGGGCCGGCGTAGTGCTGGATGTTGGTCTCCTGCTCGGAGTCCAGCCGGCCGAGCTTGGCCCGCAGGTCGGCGGCCTTCTTGTCGAGGTCGTCGCGCGGGACGGCCATCGGGACGGTCGCGGCGACGGCGTTGCCCTCGACCAGCTGCAGCCAGCGGGCGCGCAGGTCGACGGCGGTGCGTTCGACGATGCGCTTCGCGAGGTACCAGCCGATGACCGGGGCGAGCATGACCAGGCGCAGGTAGATGCCGAGGACGCCGCCGACCGGGGGCTTGATCGCGAGCAGGGCGGCGAGGGCGGCGACGAGGACGAGGACGACGGCCCCGTACACGCCGGCGTTCTTGGGGTTGTCGCGCCGGAGCCAGGCACGGAGCTGGAAGGCGCCCAGCCAGACGAGGGCGCCGGGCAGGCAGAGCACGCCGGTGACGACGGAGATGGTGGACAGCTGCCGGTCGCGGTTGCGGCGGATCTCCTCGGCGGCGAGGCAGTGCTCGACGACCTGGCGGGTCTCGACGCCGAAGGCGGGGACCAGGGGCTTGCGGTCGCCGCCGAGCGCGCGGGAGATGAGCGCCTTGCTGAAGGCCTCGCCGAAGTTGGGGGCGAAGAGGGCGAAGCGGCCCTTCTTCGCGGTGGCTCCGTCGAGCTTGCCGGCGTCGTCGGCGAGCTTGCCGTCGCGGTACGCGGCCGAGGAGAGTGCCTGCGTGCCGGCGGTCTGCGGGCCGACGTCGGTCCGGGGTATCTGCGCACCCGGGGTCATGTCGAGTGTCGTCACGGTGGCGTCCCCTCCTCCCCTTGTCCTGCGGCAGATTACCGTGCCGTGGTGCCGCTGTGTGGATGATCGTCTGAAGTGCCGTCACGATCGGGCCACGGTGGACCTGTGGGGCATGATGCCCAGGTTTCGGGAGCGCGATGCGCCGGGGCGGACCCCGGCTGCCCTGTCCGCCGGCGGCGGCGTCGGATGGTGCACGATGACGGTATGGACAACGTGGTGGTGAGGGATCCGGTGCTGGTCTTCGACGGGGACTGCGCGTTCTGCACGACCTGCAAGAACTGGGCCGAGCGGTACCTGCGGCAGACCCTGGCGTCGGGCGGCTGGGACGCGGTGCCGTTCCAGTTCGCGGACCTCGCCGGCCTGGACGGGGCGGCCGGGGGGCGCGGGGAGGTGTCCTGGGAGCGCGCGGAGCGCGAGCTGCTCTGGGTGACCCCGGCCGGCCGCGTCTACGGCGGGGCGCAGGCGGTGGCGCGGCTGCTGCTGCGCTCGGGCGGGGCGTGGGCCTACCTGGGCGGAGTCCTGGCGTCGGCGCCGGTGCGGCCGGTCGCGGCGCTGGCCTACCGGTGGGTGGCGAGGAACCGGCACCGGATGCCGGGCGGGACGCCGGCCTGCGCACTGCCGCAGCGCCCGGCCGCCGCCGCGCCCGACGGGCGGGGCGACACCGACGCCTGACGGGCCGACGGCCGGCGGACCGGGGCGGCCCGCCGGGGCGCTCGGCCCGCCGGGGCGACCGGCGCGTTCCGGTGGTCAGTCCTTCCCGGTGAAGCGGGCGGCGAGCGCGGCGGGCATCGGTTCGTGGCGCAGGTGGGCGCGGCTGAACCCGGCGGTGCCGTGGGTGAGCGAGCGCAGGTCGACGGGGTAGCGGGCGAGTTCGAGCTCGGGGACCTCGGCGCGGAGCAGGGTGACGCCGGGGCCCGCGGTCTCGGTGCCGAGGACGCGGCCGCGGCGGGCCGAGAGGTCGCCGAGGACGGCGCCGAGGTAGTCGTCGGGGAGCAGGATGCCGACCGCGGCGACGGGTTCGAGCAGCCGGATGACGGCGTGCTCGGCGGCGTCGCGCAGGGCGAGGGCGGCGGCGGTCTGGAAGGCCGAGTCGGAGGAGTCGACGGAGTGCGCCTTGCCGTCGGTGAGGGTGACCCGGATGTCGACGAGCGGGTGCCCGGTGGAGACGCCCTTGGCGAGCTGGGCGCGGACGCCCTTCTCCACGGAGGGGATGAAGTGCCGGGGGACGGCGCCGCCGACGACGTGCTCCTTGAACTCGAAGCCGGAACCGGCCGGCAGGGGTTCGACCTCCAGCTCGCAGATGGCGTACTGGCCGTGGCCGCCGGACTGCTTGACGAGGCGGCCGTGGCCGGCGGCGGCGGTGCCGAAGGTCTCGCGCAGGGCCACCCGGTGTTCCACGGTGTCGACGTGGACGTTGTGCCGGGTGCGGAGGCGGTCGAGGACGACCTCGGCGTGGGCCTCGCCGGTGCACCAGAGGACGAGCTGGTGGGTGTCGGGGTTCTGCTCCAGCCTGAGGGCCTGGTCCTCGGCGGCGAGCCGGGTGAGCGCCTGGGAGAGCTTGTCGTCGTCGGCCTTGCTGTGGGCCTCGACGGCGATCGGGAGCAGCGGTTCGGGGAGGGTCCAGCCGTCGAGCTTCACGGGGTGGCCGGGGTCGTGGGCGGTGTCGCCGGCCCGGGCGGTGGTCAGCTTGGCGGCGCAGACGAGGTCCCCGGCGACGGCGTGCGGGACGGGGCGCTGGAGTTTGCCGAAGGGGCTGGTGAGGGCGGTGACGCGTTCCTCGGTGTCCTGGTCGGCGGGGTGGTCGGGGCCGGCGAGGTGGATCCGGGTGTCGGGGCGCAGGGTGCCGGCGTAGAGCCGGAGGAGGCTGATCCGGCCGACGTAGGCGTCGCCGGTGACGCGGACGACCTGGGCGGCGAGGGGGGCGTCGGGGTCGCACTCGGGGGCGGGGCGGGTGCGTTCGGTGGGGTCCGGGAAGGACGCGGCGATCAGGTCCAGGAGTTCGGTGGCACCGAGGCCGTTCTCGCTGGTGGGGACGGCGGGGTGGAGGGCGCACGCGAGGACTTCGCGGCGCAGGCCCGCTTCGAGGGCGTCGGTGTCGAGGGGGTCGCCGGAGAGGTAGCGCTCCATGAGGGTGTCGTCCTGGCCGGAGATGGCCTCGACGAGGCTCTCGCGGGCCGGGGCGGTGTCCGGCAGCGGCTCGGTCCGTCCGTAGGTGTGGCCGGTGAGCAGGTCGACGCTGCCGTCGGGGTGCCCGTCGTGGTGGACGGGCAGGAAGAGCGGCCGGAGGGTGTCGGGTCCGAGACCGAAGGCGTCGTGGCATGCGGCGAGGATGTCCTCGAAGCTGCTGCGGGCGACGTCGAGCTTGGCGACGGCGATGGCGCGGGGGATGCCCTCGGCGGCGCACTCGCGCCAGAGGGCGCGGGTGGGGGCGGTGACCGGGTCGGTGGCGGAGACGACGAACACGGCGGCGTCGGCCGCGTGCACGGCGGCGTGCAGCTCGGCGGCGAAGTCGGGGTGGCCGGGCGGGTCGATCAGGTTGATCTTGACGCCGTTCCAGGCGAGGGGGAGGACCGAGAGCTGGACGGAGCGCTGCTGCTGGTGCTCGACGGGCTCGTGGTCGGCGACGGTGGTGCCGTCGGCGACGCGGCCGGGGCGCCCGACGGAGCCCGCGGCGTGGGCGAGGGATTCGGCGAGGGTGGTCTTGCCCACGCCGGCGCAGCCGATGAGGACGACGTTGCGCAGGTCGCGAGGTCCGGTCACGGCGGGTGCCTGGCCGGCTCGGGCGGTGCTGCGGTCGGGCATCGGGGTCTCCTCCCGTCGCGCCGAGACTGACGGTGAAAGTCTAGGTGCGACGGTCCGCGCGCGCCGGGTCGGCGGGGTGCGGGCGCCGGGACGGCCGGTGCCGGGGGCACGCGGGGGCCGGTCGGGCGGTGCGTGGGCGGGGTCGGTTCCCCGGCGTGGCTACCATGGGTGCGCCGGGTGGGCTGATCCATTCGGTCGTCTGCCGCGCACTGTGGCCGCAGGCGGGTACCAGGCAGATCGGAGCGGTCCGGAAGGCCATGCTGAACAAATACGCGCGTGCCTTCTTCACACGTGTCCTGACCCCGTTCGCCGCGTTCCTGATCCGGCTGGGTGTGAGTCCCGACACGGTGACGCTGGTCGGTACGGCCGGTTCGGTGACGGGTGCGCTGGTGTTCTTCCCGCGGGGGGAGTTCTTCTGGGGCACCGTCACGATCACGCTGTTCATCTTCTCGGACCTGGTCGACGGGAACATGGCCCGGCAGCTGGGGCGGTCCACCAAGTGGGGGGCGTTCCTGGACTCGACGCTGGACCGGGTCGCCGATGCGGCGGTCTTCGGCGGTCTGGCCATGTGGTACGCGGGCAAGGGTGACAACGACCTGCTCTGCGCGGTGGCGGTGTTCTGCCTGGCGAGCGGGCTGGTGGTGTCGTACACCAAGGCCCGGGCCGAGAGCCAGGGGCTGCCCTGTGACGTCTCGGGACTGGTGGAGCGGGCCGAGCGCCTGGTGATCAGTCTGGTGGCGGCCGGTGTGGCGGGTCTGGCCACGTTCGGGGTGCCGTACGTGGAGTGGCTGCTGCCGGTGGCGCTGTGGCTGGTGGCGGCCGGCAGCCTGGTGACGGTGGTCCAGCGGATGGTGACCGTGCGCCGTGAGGCGTTCGAGGCGGACCGCGTGGCGGCCGGGAGCTGAAGGGGCGGGCCTGCGGTGAAGGACCGACTGGTGTACGCGGCGTACGCGACGGGCTGGGGCGTGCTCAAGCACCTGCCCGAGCCGGTGGCGCGAGGGCTGTTCGACCGGCTGGCGGACTACGCGTGGCGGCGGCGCGGCCCGCGGGTGCTGCAGCTGGAGGCGAATCTGCTGCGGGTGCGCCCGGGGGCGGACGAGGCGCAGCTGCGGGAGCTGTCGCGGGCGGGGATGCGCTCGTACATGCGGTACTGGCTGGAGTCCTTCCGGCTGCCGGTGTGGAGCCGGCAGCGGGTGGCCCGGGACGTCCGGGTGGACGGCTTCGACCAGCTGCGGGAGACGCTGGAGTCGGGGCGCGGCGCGGTGATCACGCTGCCGCACATGGGCAACTGGGACCTGGCGGGCGCCTGGGTGGCGCTGGAGGGCTTCCCGTTCACGACGGTCGCGGAGCGGTTGGAGCCGGAGCGGCTGTTCGACCGGTTCGTGGCGTTCCGCGAGAGCCTGGGCATGGAGGTGCTGGCGCTGACCGGCGGCTCGGTGAACGTGGTCGGCACGCTGGCGCGGCGGCTGCGGGAGGGGAAGCTGGTCTGCCTGGTGGGGGACCGCGACCTGTCCGAGGCCGGCGTTGAGGTGTCGTTCTTCGGCGAGGCGACCAGGATGCCGGCGGGCCCGGCGGCGCTCTGCCAGCGGACCGGTGCGGCGCTGATGCCGGTGTCGCTCTGGTACGAGGGCACGATGCTCCGGGCGCAGATCCACCCGGAGATCGCGGTGCCCGTCGAGGGCGACCGCAAGGAGAAGACCCGGGTGATGACGCAGGCGATGGCGGCGGTCTGGGAGGACGCGATCCGCGAGCACCCCGAGGACTGGCACATGCTGCAACGGTTCTGGCTGGCCGACCTGCCCGTCCGTGAGACGGTGGGGGCACCGGCCCGTCCGGCGGGTCGTCCCGTCGAGGAGCCCACCGCCGAGGCCTCCGGGGCCTGACGGCCCGCCCGGAGGCCCGCCCGAAGGAGCATGAGGAGACCTGTGAAGATCGGCATCGTCTGCCCGTACGACTGGGACGTCCCCGGCGGGGTGCAGTTCCACATCCGGGACCTCGCCGAGCACCTGATCGGCCTGGGCCACGCGGTGTCGGTGCTGGCCCCGGCCGAGGACGACGAGGCGCTGCCGCCGTACGTGGTCTCGGCGGGTCGGGCGATGGCGGTGCCGTACAACGGCTCGGTGGCGCGGCTGAGCTTCGGCCTGCTGTCGGCGGCCCGGGTGCGGCGGTGGCTGCACGAGGAGCGGTTCGACATCCTGCACGTGCACGAGCCGGCCGCGCCGAGCCTGTCGATGCTGGCCGCCTGGTCGGCGTCCGGGCCGATGGTGGGCACCTTCCACACGTCGAACCCGCGGTCGCGGGCGATGATCGCGGCCTCGCCGATCCTCCAGCCCGGGCTGGAGAAGATGCGGGCCCGGATCGCGGTGAGCGAGTACGCGCGCCGGACGCTGGTGGAGCACCTGGGCGGCGACGCGGTGGTGATCCCGAACGGCGTGGACGTGGGGTTCTTCGCCGAGGCGGAGCCGGACGACCGCTGGACCGGCGGGGCGGAGCGCGGGGAGCCCGGCACGATCGGGTTCGTCGGCCGGATCAACGAGCCGCGCAAGGGCCTGCCGACCCTGCTGGCGGCGATGCCGCGGATCCTGGCCGAGCGGCCGGGGGTGCGGCTGCTGGTGGCGGGCAAGGGCGACGAGGAGGAGGCGGCCGCGGGCCTGGCGCCGGAGGTCCGGGCGCAGGTGGAGTTCCTCGGCATGGTGAGCGACCGGGAGAAGGCCCGGCTGCTGCGCAGCGTCGACCTGTACGTGGCGCCGAACACCGGCGGCGAGAGCTTCGGGATCATCCTGGTCGAGGCGATGTCGGCGGGTGCGCCGGTGCTCGCCAGCGACCTGGACGCGTTCAAGCAGGTGCTGGACGGCGGGGACGTCGGCGAGCTGTTCCCGGTGGAGGACGCGGACGCGCTGGCCCGGTCGGCGCTGCGGCTGCTGGCGGATCCGCAGCGGCTGCGGGAGCTGAGCGGGGCGGCGTCCCGGCACGTGCGGCGGTTCGACTGGTCGACGGTGGGCGCGGATATCCTGGCCGTGTACGAGACGGTGGCGTCGGGGGCCGCGGCGGTGGTCGAGGCGGACGAGCGCGGCGGCCGGTGGGGCCGGTTCGGGCTGGCCCGGGACTGAGCCCGGGGCGCCGGGGCCGGTCCCGGGCCCGGTGCGGGGATTGCCCGGGGGCCTGCCGCGGTTAGGGTCTGCCAGACCCGTTCCCGCGTACTGGAGGCATCCGATGCCGCAGATCTCCGTCGACTACTCGCCGAGCCTGGACGGCTCCTTCGACCGCCGGGCGCTGGGCCTGGCGATCAACCGGCTGGCGGTGGAGACGATCGCCGCGAAGCCCGAGGGGTGCAAGACGATCTTCCGCCGGAACGAGCCGGAGGTCGTGGTGGGGGAGAGCGAGCGCCCCGAGGCGCAGGTGTTCGTGCAGTTCGCGATCTTCCCGGGGCGCAGCCCGGAGGCGAAGACGGCGCTCACCGAGGGGGTCCTGGCGCTGCTGGCCGAGCACGTCGCGCCGGCGCCGGGGGAGCGGCTGCACCTGGCGGTGGACGTCCGGGACATGGACCGCGAGGTGTACCGCAACACGGCGATCGAGGGGTGAACCGGGAGCACCCGGTAGCGTAGCGCCCCGTGACTACCTGGATCTGGGCCGGCGTGGCCGTGGTGCTGTTCGGCATGTATCTGAGTTGGACGGCCGGCCGGCTGGACCGGCTGCACGCCCGGATCGACGCCGCCCGCGCGGCGCTGGACGCGCAGCTGGTCCGCCGGGCGTCGGTGGCGGTCGAGCTGGCCACGTCCTCGCTGCTGGACCCGGCGGCCTCGTTGCTGCTGCTGGACGCCGCGCACGCGGCCCGGCAGGCGGAGGACGAGCAGCGCGAGGTGGCGGAGAGCCAGTTGAGTCTGGCGCTGCGGGCGGTGTTCGCCGACCCGGAGCAGGTCGCCGTGCTGGTGGCCGAACCGGGCGGCGAGGAGGCGGTCAAGGACCTGACGGCGGCGGCGCGGCGGGTGCCGATGGCGCGGCGGTTCCACAACGACGCGGTGCGGGCGGCCCGGGCGGTGCGCGAGCACCGGCTGGTGAGGTACTTCCGGCTCGCGGGCAAGGCCCCGTTCCCGATGGCCTTCGAGATGGACGACGCGCCGCCGGCGGCGCTGACGCCGGAGGGCTCGCCCTCGTAGGGCGGGCCGTCGGCGGGGGGCCTCGCGCGCGCCTTCCGGGGCCGGTTCCCCCGGGGCCGGGGCCTCGGGGCGCCCGCGGGAAGGCACCCCGCAGGGGGGCTCCTAGGGGTGTCCCTTTCCGGACACCTCTTCCCGGAGGGTTCTTTGCGGGGCGTGTCGGACACGTCCGGGTGTCCGCTCTTTAGCCCGTCGGAGCGGGGGGCCGGATCCGGCCTGTTTGTCGTAACCCGACGGTCGGGCTGGACCGGGTGGCGCATGGAGGCGCCGTTTCTTCCGCCTACCATAGGGCGATAGCACTGGTTCATCTTCGAGTGAGGTCTCACGTGTCCACCACCCCCACCACCGCAGACCAGCCGCAGATCGGTACCGCCCGGGTCAAGCGCGGCATGGCCGAGCAGCTCAAGGGCGGTGTGATCATGGACGTGGTCAACGCCGAGCAGGCCAAGATCGCCGAGGACGCCGGCGCTGTCGCCGTCATGGCGCTCGAGCGGGTCCCGGCGGACATCCGCAAGGACGGCGGCGTCGCGCGGATGTCGGACCCGAACATGATCGAGGAGATCATCGAGGCGGTCTCCATCCCGGTCATGGCCAAGTCCCGGATCGGCCACTTCGTCGAGGCCCAGGTCCTGCAGTCGCTCGGTGTCGACTACATCGACGAGTCCGAGGTGCTGACCCCGGCCGACGAGGTCAACCACTCCGACAAGTGGGCCTTCACGACCCCCTTCGTCTGTGGTGCCACCAACCTGGGCGAGGCGCTGCGCCGCATCGCCGAGGGCGCGGCCATGATCCGCTCCAAGGGTGAGGCCGGTACCGGCAACGTCGTCGAGGCCGTTCGCCACCTGCGCCAGATCAAGAACGAGATCGCCAGGCTCCGCGGCTTCGACAACAACGAGCTGTTCGCCGCCGCCAAGGACCTGCGCGCCCCGTACGAGCTGGTCAAGGAGGTCGCCGAGCTCGGCAAGCTGCCGGTCGTGCTGTTCTCCGCCGGTGGTGTGGCCACCCCGGCCGACGCCGCGCTGATGCGTCAGCTGGGCGCCGAGGGCGTCTTCGTCGGCTCCGGCATCTTCAAGTCGGGTGACCCGGCGAAGCGTGCCGCCGCGATCGTCAAGGCGACCACCTTCTTCGACGACCCGAAGATCATCGCCGACGCCTCCCGCAACCTGGGCGAGGCCATGGTCGGCATCAACTGCGACACCCTGCCGGAGAGCGAGCGCTACGCCAACCGCGGCTGGTAGTCCCGCCGGACGGCCCGCCGCGCGGTGTGACCATCTGCGCGGCGGGCCGCTGCGCGTCGTCCGAACGAGAGTCTGAAGAGGTAGTGAGAGTGTCCACTCCAGTGATCGGCGTCCTCGCCCTGCAGGGTGACGTCCGCGAGCACCTGGTCGCGCTGGCCGAGGCCGACGCGCTGGCCCGCCCGGTCCGCCGTGCCGAGGAGCTGGCCGGGGTCGACGCCCTGGTGATCCCCGGTGGGGAGTCCACCACGATGTCCAAGCTGGCGCTGCTGTTCGGCGTGATGGACCCGCTGCGCGAGCGCGTGGCCGCCGGCATGCCGGTGTACGGCACCTGCGCGGGCATGATCATGCTGGCCGACAAGATCCTGGACGGGCGCGAGGACCAGGAGACGGTGGGCGGCATCGACATGACCGTGCGCCGCAACGCCTTCGGGCGGCAGAACGAGTCCTTCGAGTCGGGTGTCGTCTTCCAGGGCCTGGACGACGCGCCGGTGCACGGCGTCTTCATCCGCGCCCCCTGGGTGGAGGGGGTCGGCGCCGGCGTTCAGGTGCTGGCCGAGCTGCCCGCCGCCGACGGCCCGGAGAGCCGGATCGTGGCGGTGCGCCAGGGCAACCTGCTGGCCACCTCGTTCCACCCCGAGCTCACCGGCGACCACCGGGTGCACGCCTACTTCGTGCGGATGGTCGAGGAGCACCTCGCCGCCGCGTGACCGCCCGCCGCGTGACGGTCCGCCGGTGACCGTGTGCGAGGGACCGGTGGCGGCACCGGTAAGATCTCATCTGTTCATTTCCCTTTGGCGACGTAAAGGAGCTGGCGATGTCCGGCCACTCTAAGTGGGCTACCACCAAGCACAAGAAGGCCGTGATCGACGCCAAGCGCGGCAAGCTCTTCGCCAAGATGATCAAGAACATCGAGGTGGCGGCGCGCACCGGCGGTCCCGACCCGGCCGGCAACCCGACGCTCTACGACGCCATCCAGAAGGCCAAGAAGAGCTCGGTCCCGATCGACAACATCAACCGCGCCGTCAAGCGCGGCGGTGGCCTGGAGGCCGGCGGCGCCGACTACCAGACGATCATGTACGAGGGCTACGGCCCGAACGGCGTCGCGGTGCTCATCGAGTGCCTCACCGACAACCGCAACCGTGCCGCCTCCGACGTGCGCGTGGCGATGACCCGCAACGGCGGCTCGATGGCCGACCCGAACTCGGTGTCCTACCTGTTCACCCGCAAGGGCGTCGTGATCGTCCCCAAGGCGGACGGCGTGGACGAGGACAAGCTCTTCGAGGTCGTCCTCGACCAGGAGCCCGAGGAGATCAACGACCTCGGCGACTCCTTCGAGATCGTCTCCGAGGCCTCCAAGATGGTCGCCGTCCGCACCGCCCTGGTGGACGCGGGCGTCGACTACGACTCGGCCGAGGCCAACTTCCTCCCGAGCATGCAGGTCGAGGTGGACGTCGAGGGCGCCCGCAAGATCCTGAAGCTGATCGACGCCCTGGAGGACAGCGACGACGTGCAGAACGTCTTCGCCAACTTCGACATCAGCGACGAGGTCGGTGCGCAGCTCGACGCCGAGTGATCGGACCCACGTCCCGGCCCGGTGGTCCCACGACCACCGGGCCGGTGTCGTTCGAGCCGTTGTCCGACCCGGGCGGTAGCCTTCGCAGGTTGCCGCCGGTCGCGGCGGGTCGCAGTGCCCGAGGACGAGCGGCGGGTTAGCGAGAGGCGGGGCAGGAGTGCGGGTACTGGGTGTGGACCCGGGGCTGACCAGGTGCGGGGTCGGCGTGGTCGACGGCGCGCCCGGCCGGCCGCTGCGGATGGTCGGGGTCGGGGTGGTGCGCACGCCGGCCGACGCCGAGATCGGGCACCGGTTGCTGCTGGTCGAGCAGGGCATCGAGAGCTGGCTCGACGAGCACCGGCCCGACCTGGTCGCCGTCGAGCGGGTCTTCGCCCAGCACAACGTGCGCACCGTGATGGGCACCGCGCAGGCCAGCGCGGTCGCCATGCTCTGCGCCACCCGGCGCGGCATACCGGTCACCCTGCACACGCCGAGCGAGGTCAAGGCCGCCGTGACCGGCTCCGGCCGGGCCGACAAGGCCCAGGTCACGGCCATGGTGCAGCGGCTGCTGCGGTTGGACGCCCCGCCCAAACCGGCCGACGCCGCCGACGCGCTGGCGCTGGCCATCTGCCACATCTGGCGCGGCGGCGCCACCGACCGGATCGCCGCCGCGCTCGCCAAGGCGGCCCCGAAGGCGCCCGCCGCCGGGGCGGCGCCCGCGAAGGCGCCCGCCGCCCGCCCGTACTCCGCCCGTCCCACCCGAGGAGCCGCCCGATGATCGCCTTCGTCCAGGGACCGGTGGCCGTGATCAGCGGCTCCACCGTCGTCGTCGAGGTCGGCGGCGTGGGGATGGCCGTCCAGGTCACCCCGGCCACCGCAGCCGGACTGCGTCCCGGGGAGCCCGCACGGCTCGCCACCTCGCTGGTCGTCCGGGAGGACTCGCTCACCCTCTACGGCTTCGCCGACGACGACGAGCGCGCGGTCTTCGAGATCCTCCAGGCCGCGCCCGGTGTCGGACCCCGGCTCGCCCAGGCGATGCTCGGCGTGCACAGCCCGGACGCGCTGCGCACCGCCGTCGCCGCGGGCAACGAGAAGGCGCTGATCGCCGTCCCCGGTATCGGCAAGGCCAAGGCCGCCAAGCTGCTGCTGGAGTACAAGGACAAGCTGGGCGCCCCGCACGGCAGCGTCCCGGCGCAGAAGCCGATCGCCACCGGGCCCGCGCCGTGGGGCGAGCAGCTGCACGCGGCCCTGGTCGGCCTCGGCTACGCGCCGCGCGAGGCGGACGAGGCGGTCATCGTCGTCACCCCGGAGGCCGAGGCGCAGGCCGTCCCGGACGTCGGCACCCTGCTGCGGTCCGCCCTGCGCTCGCTCAACCGGGCGCGCTGACCGGGGACGCCGACCGGGGGTGCCGACCGGGGACCCGCGGTCGTCCTGCCGCCCTACTGCCCTACCGCCCTACCGATCTGACCACCTGTCACCTTGTCGACATTGGAGCCCGCACCAAGTGAGCGCGCGAACCACCCAGAGGGGCGCCGGTGACACCGCCGGCGAGCGGAGCGGGGAGAGGGCATGAGCCCGTACGACTCCGACCCGACCGACCGGCTCGTGGCGGGCGCCGCCGACGGCGAGGACCAGGCCGTCGAGGCGGCGCTGCGGCCCCGGCAGCTCGACGAGTTCATCGGCCAGGAGCGGGTGCGCGAGCAGCTGTCACTGGTGCTCCAGGCCGCCCGTCAGCGTGGCGCCGCCCCTGACCACGTGCTGCTCAGCGGTCCGCCCGGGCTGGGCAAGACCACCCTGTCGATGATCATCGCCGCCGAGCTGGGCGCACCGATCCGGATCACCTCCGGCCCGGCGATCCAGCACGCCGGCGACCTCGCGGCGATCCTCTCCTCGCTGACCGAGGGCGAGGTGCTCTTCCTCGACGAGATCCACCGGATGTCCCGGCCCGCCGAGGAGATGCTCTACATGGCGATGGAGGACTTCCGGGTCGACGTGATCGTCGGCAAGGGCCCGGGCGCCACCGCCATCCCGCTGGAGCTGCCGCCGTTCACCCTGGTCGGCGCCACCACCCGGGCCGGACTGCTGCCGCCGCCGCTGCGCGACCGGTTCGGCTTCACCGGGCACATGGAGTTCTACGCCCCGGCCGAGCTCCAGCGCGTGGTGCACCGCTCGGCCGCCCTGCTGGACGTCGAGATCGACACGGCCGGCGCCGCCGAGATCGCCGGCCGCTCCCGGGGCACCCCGCGCATCGCCAACCGGCTGCTGCGCCGGGTCCGCGACTACGCCCAGGTCCGGCACGACGGCGTCGTCACCGTGGAGATCGCCCGCCACGCGCTGGACGTCTACGAGGTCGACGCCCGCGGGCTGGACCGGCTTGACCGTGCGGTGCTGGACGCGCTGCTGCGGCTGTTCGGCGGCGGCCCGGTCGGGCTGTCGACCCTGGCCGTCGCGGTGGGGGAGGAGTCCGAGACGGTCGAGGAGGTGGCCGAACCCTTCCTGGTCCGCGAGGGTCTGCTGGCCCGGACGCCGCGCGGTCGGATCGCCACCGCCGCCGCCTGGCAGCACCTCGGTCTCACCCCGCCGGTCCAGACCACCAGGGGGGCCGTACCGGCACAACCGGACCTTTTCCGGCCGGAACAGGGCTGAACGGGTGAGGTCGGAGCGTGTGTGCACCGTGCACGCCCGCGCCGGGGGCAGTCGGAGAAGTCGTGAGGGAAGTCCCGGGAAACAGTGCAGGCGGAGGGTCGCCACTTTCGGCGGCAGGATGCGATGCTTGGCGTTGTCCGATCAGTTCGGGGTCGCCTAGACTCCGCCGGACCGCCCCTCTCACCCGACGGGACGACCAATACCACACAGGCCGCCGGCCGGCGGCCCGCTAAGGACCCTGGCTGCAGTGAACCTCATCATCCTTCTCCTCCCGATCATCGCGATCGTGCTCATGTTCCGGTCGCAGAAGAAGCGCCAGCAGCAGATGCAGAAGATGCAGACCGCGCTGGAGCCAGGGGCGGGGGTGCGCACCATCGGCGGCCTGTACGCCCAGGTGAAGGCGGTCAACGACGAGACCGTCGAGCTGGAGATCGCGCCCGGCGTGGTCGCCTACTTCACCAAGAGCGCGATCGCCGCCGTGCTGGACCCCGCGGAGTACGACGCGATCATCAACGGCCGCCCGGTCGACGACGAGCTGTCCGAGGCCTCCGACGAGGACGCCGAGATCGAGCCGGCGGACGAGAAGCCGCTGTCGCTCAGCAAGGACGGCGCCGAGAAGGCCGAGGCCGAGGGCGGGGCTCCCGCGAGCAAGTAGTACGGTCGGGCACCCGCCCGGTCGCGCGGCGAATCGCCGCGAGCCCACAGGACTCAGGGCCGCAGTTCCGCCACACCCCGTCCAGCCACGCGCAGGGCGGGGTCCGGTGGGGGGAAGTGGCATGGACAGGGAGAAACGAGCAAGGTGGCAACACCCAAGTCGCGCCCGCGCGACGGCTACCCAGGGAGGGCGCTGGCCCTCATCCTGGTCGTCACCGTCGGACTGGTCGCCCTCATGTTCGGGACGGGTCACACCAAGCCCCGCCTCGGGATCGACCTCGCAGGCGGCACCAGCATCACGCTGAGCGCGAAGTCGACCGACCCCAAGGCGATCAACAAGTCCAACATGGACATCGCCACCGGGATCATCGAGCAGCGGGTCAACGGGATGGGTGTCTCCGAGGCGGAGGTCCAGACCCAGGGCGACCAGAACATCATCGTCAACATCCCCAAGGGCGGTGACAAGCAGACCGCGGCCGACCAGGTCGGATCCACCGCGAAGCTGTACTTCCGCCCGGTCCTCGCCCTCGCTCCGAGCGGCCTCCAGGCCCCGGCGCCGTCCGCGACCCCCTCGGCGAGCGGCAGCGCCGCCCCGAGCGCCACGGGAACCCCGAGCGCCGCCGCGTCGGCCTCGGCCGGAACCACCGCGGCCGCGCCCAGCGCGAGCGCCACCAAGCAGGGCCGGCCGGTCGGCGAGGCCCTCGCGGCCGACGCCACCCCGACCGCTGCCGCCACCGGCGCCGCGGCCACCGGTACCCCGTCCGCGGCCGCCACGGGCGCCGCCGCGACCGGTACCCCGAGTGCCCCCGCCACCGCCCCCGTCACGCCGGACCTCTCCGCCGCGATGACCTCGGGCACGGTGCCGCCGGAGCTGGCCGCCGAGTTCGCCGCGCTCGACTGCACCAAGCCCGAGCAGCGCCAGAACCACCAGAAGTCCGAGGGTGCGCCGGCCGTCGCCTGCACCCAGAAGGACGAGAACGGGATCTTCTACAAGCTCGCTCTCGGCCCGGTCGCGGTCTTCGGCGCGGACGTCTCCAAGGCGCAGGCCAGCATCGACACCCAGCAGGGCGGCGGCTGGCAGGTCCAGCTGCAGTTCAACGGCAAGGGCACCGACGCGTTCACCGCCGTCACCGGCCAGCTGGCCACCCAGCCCGACCCGACCAACCAGTTCGCCATCGTGCTGGACGGCCAGGTCGTCTCCCACCCGTACGTGCGCAGCGCCATCCCCGGCGGCTCGGCCGTGATCTCGGGCAGCTTCACCCAGTCCGAGGCGCAGGGCCTCGCCAACCAGCTGAGCTTCGGCGCACTGCCGCTGGAGTTCGCCACCAGCGACGTCACCACCGTCTCCCCGCAGCTCGGCGGCGACCAGCTGAAGGCCGGTCTGGTCGCGGGCCTGATCGGCATGGTCCTGGTGGTCCTCTACTCGCTGGTCTACTACCGGGGTCTGGGCCTGGTCTCGATCGCCGGCCTGCTCGTCTCGGCGGCCCTGACCTACTCGATCATGAGCCTGCTCGGCGCCGGGATCGGCTTCGCGCTGAACCTGCCGGCGATCTGCGGTGCGATCGTCGCGATCGGCATCACCGCCGACTCCTTCATCGTGTACTTCGAGCGCATCCGTGACGAGGTCCGCGAGGGGGCCCCGCTGCGGCCGGCCGTCCAGCGTGCCTGGCCGCGCGCCCGGCGCACCATCCTGGTGTCGGACTTCGTCTCGTTCCTCTGTGCCGCCGTGCTCTACGTGGTCTCGGTCGGCAAGGTGCAGGGCTTCGCGTTCACGCTGGGCCTGACCACCGCGCTCGACGTCGTGGTGATCTTCCTCTTCACCAAGCCGCTGATCACGCTGCTGGCGCGCCGGAAGTTCTTCTCCGACGGCCACCCGTGGTCCGGCCTGGACCCGAAGCGGCTGGGTGCCCGCCCGCCGCTGCGCAGCACCCGTCGTCGCACCCCCTCGTCCTCCGCCGCCGTGAAGGGGGCCTGACACCGTGTCACGCTTCTCCAATCTGGGCCACAAGCTCTACCAGGGCGAGGTCAGCTTCGACTTCGTCGGGCGCCGCAAGCTCTGGTACAGCATCTCCGGGGTGATCGTCCTGGTCGCCGCGATCGGCCTGGCGATGGGCCTCCACCTCGGCATCGAGTTCAAGGGCGGCTCGGTCTACACCGTGTCCAAGCCCGGGCTCTCGGTCTCGCAGGCTCAGGAGTCGGTCGACAAGATCGTCGAGTCGCACCCGCTGGTGCAGTCGACCGAGAACGGCAAGATCCGCATCCAGGTCTCCTCCGAGGAGAAGGTCAGCTCCTCGGTCATCACCGAGAACCTGGCGAAGGAACTCGGTGTCCCGGTCCAGGAGATCGAGGCCCAGGTGATCGGCCCCAGCTGGGGTGAGCAGATCTCCAACAAGGCCCTCACCGGTCTGGTCATCTTCATGATCCTGGTGACGATCTACCTGGCGATCGCCTTCGAGTGGCGGATGGCGGTGGCCGCCCTGGTCGCCCTCATCCACGACCTCCTGATCACCATCGGCGTCTACGCCCTGGTCGGCTTCGAGGTCACCCCGGGCACCGTGATCGGCTTCCTGACCATCCTCGGGTACTCCCTCTACGACACGGTCGTCGTCTTCGACACCGTGAAGGAGAACACCAAGGACCTCACGAAGCAGAACAAGATCACCTACAGCGAGGCGGCCAACGCGGGCCTCAACCAGACCCTGGTCCGCTCGCTCAACACCACGGTGGTCGCCCTGCTCCCGGTGGCGGCGCTGCTGTTCATCGGCGGCGGCTTCCTCGGGGCCGGCACGCTGAACGACATCTCGCTCGCGCTGTTCATCGGCCTCGCGGCCGGTGCCTACTCCTCGATCTGCGTCGCCACTCCGCTGCTGGCGCAGCTGAAGGAGGAGCAGCCGGAGATGAAGGCCCTCGCCAAGCGGGTCGCCCAGCGGCGCGCCGCGGAGGCCAAGGCGGAGGCGGCCAAGGACGCCGTCGTCGAGGACGGGGAGCCCTTCTCCGACGAGGACCAGCCGGCGGGTATGGTCGGTCAGCGCGGCCGGGCGGCCGGCACCACGCGTGCCAAGGGCCGTCCGTCCACCAAGCGCTGATCCCCGCTGACCCCTAAGGACCCTTCGTGACCACCGCCGACACCGCACTGGCCGAGCTGTTGAACAGCCGGATCAGGGACGTCCCGGACTACCCGAAGCCGGGCGTGCTGTTCAAGGACATCGCGCCGCTGCTCGCCGACGCCGAGGCCTTCGCGGCGCTCACCCGGGCGCTGGCGGACCGGGCCAGGGAGCTCGGGGCGACCAAGGTGGTCGGCCTGGAGGCGCGCGGTTTCGTGCTGGCGGCCCCGGCGGCCTTCGCGGCCGGGCTCGGCTTCGTGCCGATCCGCAAGCAGGGCAAGCTCCCCGGCGAGGTGTACCGCCGCTCGTACGAGCTGGAGTACGGCTCGGCGACGCTGGAGGTGCAGTGCGACGCCTTCGCGCCCGGCGAGCGGGTGCTGGTGGTGGACGACGTGCTGGCCACCGGCGGGACGATCAGTGCCTCGCTGGACCTGGTGAAGGAGGCCGGCGCCGAGCTCGTGGGCGTCGTGGTCCTGATGGAGCTGGGCTTCCTGGACGGGCGCGAGCGGTTGGCCCCGCACCTGGGCGGCGCTCCGCTGGAGACGCTGGTCACGGTCTGAGGTCCTCCTCGGTCAACGCTGCGACGGGCGGCGGTCGGAATCATCCGGCCGCCGCCCGTCGGCGTTCCGGGCCGGGCAGGACCGGACAGGACCGGACAGGACCGGGCCGTTCGTGTCGGTCGTGTGTCCGGTGCGTGTCCGGGGGCGGCCGACCGAACGCCCCGGCGCCCGGCTCGGTACCATGAAGATTCATCCCCTCCCGGTTGTGCGAGTCGCGCGATCCGCGCGGAGGGGCAGGCCGAGCGCCCCGAGGAGTGTCCTTGCCCGACGAGGTTGTGCCCACGGCCGCTGCGGCCGCCCCCGAGAACCGGCCCACGCCCTCGGGGGCCACCCCGGCACGCCCGGCGTCGACCCCGTCCCGCCAGGTCGCCCCGGCGGGTCGCCCGTCCACCGCCGGTGGCATGCGCGCGCGCCTCGCCCGGCTCGGCGGCCAGCGCTCCAGCGTGCTCAACCCGGTGCTGGAGCCGCTCTTCCGGTCCATCCGGGCCAACGACCCGAAGGCCGACCCGGCGCTGCTGCGCGACATCGAGAAGGCGTACGCGGTCGCCGAGAAGTGGCACCGGGGGCAGAAGCGCAAGAGCGGCGACCCGTACATCACCCACCCGCTGGCCGTGGCCACCATCCTGGCCGAGCTGGGCATGGACGCCCCGACCCTGATGGCCGGGCTGCTGCACGACACCGTCGAGGACACCGACTACGGGCTGGAGACCCTGCGCAAGGACTTCGGCGACTCGGTGGCCCTGCTGGTGGACGGCGTCACCAAGCTGGACCGGGTGAAGTTCGGCGAGGCCGCGCAGGCCGAGACGGTCCGCAAGATGGTCGTCGCGATGGCCAAGGACCCCCGGGTCCTGGTGATCAAGCTGGCCGACCGCCTGCACAACATGCGCACCATGCGCTACCTCAAGCGGGAGAAGCAGGAGAAGAAGGCCCGCGAGACGCTGGAGATCTACGCCCCGCTGGCGCACCGGCTGGGCATGAACACCATCAAGTGGGAGCTGGAGGACCTCGCCTTCGCGATCCTCTACCCCAAGATGTACGACGAGATCGTCCGGCTGGTCGCCGAGCGCGCCCCCAAGCGGGACGAGTACCTGGCCACCGTCATCGACCAGGTCCAGGGCGACCTGCGCGGTGCCCGGATCACCGCCTCCGTCACCGGCCGGCCGAAGCACTACTACTCGGTCTACCAGAAGATGATCGTCCGGGGCCGGGACTTCGCCGAGATCTACGACCTGGTGGGCATCCGGGTCCTGGTCGACACCGTCCGCGACTGCTACGCGGCGCTGGGCACCATCCACGCGCGGTGGAACCCGGTGCCGGGGCGGTTCAAGGACTACATCGCGATGCCCAAGTTCAACATGTACCAGTCGCTGCACACCACGGTGATCGGTCCCGGCGGCAAGCCCGTCGAGCTGCAGATCCGCACCTTCGACATGCACCGCCGGGCCGAGTACGGCATCGCGGCGCACTGGAAGTACAAGCAGCGCGCGGTGGCCGGCGCCTCCAAGGTCCGCACCGACACCCCGACCCAGACCCGCAAGGACGACAAGGCCGGCGCCGTCAACGAGATGGCCTGGCTGCGGCAGCTGCTGGACTGGCAGAAGGAGACCGCGGACCCGAGCGAGTTCCTGGAGTCGCTCCGCTTCGACCTGGCCAGCAACGAGGTCTTCGTCTTCACGCCCAAGGGCGACGTCATAGCGCTGCCGGCCGGCGCCACCCCGGTGGACTTCGCCTTCGCGGTGCACACCGAGGTCGGCTACCGGACCATAGGGGCCCGGGTGAACGGGCGGCTGGTGCCGCTGGAGTCGACCCTGGAGAACGGCGACGCCGTCGAGGTCTTCACCTCCAAGGCGGAGAACGCCGGCCCCTCGCGGGACTGGCTCGGCTTCGTCAAGTCGCCGCGGGCCCGCAACAAGATCCGCGCCTGGTTCTCCAAGGAGCGCCGCGAGGAGGCGATCGAGCAGGGCAAGGACGCCATCGCCCGGGCGATGCGCAAGCAGGGCCTGCCGATCCAGCGGATCCTGACCGGCGACTCGCTGGTCACCCTGGCCCACGAGATGCGCTACCCGGACATCTCCTCGCTCTACGCGGCGATCGGCGAGGGCCACGTCGCGGCGCAGAACATCGTCCAGAAGCTGGTGCAGGCGCTGGGCGGCGAGGAGGGCGCGACCGAGGACCTCGCCGAGACGGCGACGCCGACCCACGACAACCGCCGGGCGGCGCGCCGCCGGGCCAAGGGCGACCCCGGCGTGATCGTCAAGGGCGTCGAGGACGTCTGGGTCAAGCTGTCGCGCTGCTGCACCCCGGTACCGGGCGACACCATCGTCGGCTTCGTCACCCGCGGCAACGGCGTCTCGGTGCACCGCGCCGACTGCGTCAACGTGGAGGCGCTCAGCCAGCAGCCCGAGCGGATGATCGACGTCGAGTGGGCGGCCACCCAGTCCTCGGTCTTCCTGGTGGCCATCCAGGTCGAGGCGCTGGACCGCTCCCGGCTGCTCTCGGACGTCACGAGGGTCCTCTCGGACCAGCACGTCAACATCCTGTCGGCGGCGGTGCAGACCTCCCGCGACCGGGTGGCGATGAGCCGGTTCACCTTCGAGATGGGCGACCCGAAGCACCTGGGCCACGTGCTCAAGGCGGTCCGCGGCGTCGAGGGCGTCTACGACGTCTACCGGGTCACCTCGGCCCGCAAGTAGCGGTACGCGCGGCGGCAGCCGCCGCACGGTCGGCGGCGACGGAAAGGCCCCCGGGAACTGGCGAGTTCCCGGGGGCCTTCCTCGTGTCCGGCGGCCTCGGATCAGCCGCTGAACTCCTCCTGGCTCTTGTGCGCCTGCTCCAGCAGGGTCCGGACGCCCGACAGCTCGGACTCCAGCTTGGCGGTCCGGCCGGCGTTGCCGGCCGCGCGGGCCTTGTCCAGGTCGGCCTGGATCTTGTCCGCCTTGGCCTGGAAGAGGCCGACCATGCCGGCGGCACGGGCCTTGGCCTCCGGGTTGGAGCGCTTCCACTCGGAGTCCTCGACCTCGCGGATCGCCCGCTCGACCGTGTTCAGCCGGCCGTCCAGCTTCGGCCGGGCGTCGCGCGGCACGTGACCGATCGCCTCCCAGCGCTCGTTGATCTCGCGCAGGGCCGCCTTGGCGGCCTTGAGGTCGGTGATCGGCAGGATCGCCTCGGCCTCGGAGGCCAGGGCCTCCTTGAGCTTCTGGTTGGCGACCTGCTCGGCGTCACGCTCGCTGAACACCGCCGAGCGCGCCTGGAAGAAGACGTCCTGGGCGCCGCGGAACCGCGCCCACAGCTCGTCCTCGACGTCGCGCTGGGCGCGGCCGGCGGCCTTCCAGCGCGCCATCAGGTCGCGGTAGCGGGCCGCGGTGTCGCCCCACTCGGTGGAGGAGGAGAGCGACTCGGCCTCGACGGCCAGCGCCTCCTTGGTGGCCCGGGCCTGGTCACGCTCGGCGTCCAGGGACGCGAAGTGCGACTTGCGGTGCTTGGAGAACACCGAGCGGGCGTGCGAGAAGCGGTGCCACAGCTCGTCGTCGCTCTTGCGGTCCAGCCGGGGCAGGCCCTTCCAGGTGTCGACCAGGGCGCGCAGGCGGTCGCCGGCCTCCCGCCACTGGGTGGACTCGGCGAGCTGCTCGGCCTCGGCGACCAGCGCCTCCTTGGCGGTGCGGGTCTCGTCCTGGGCCTTGGCCCGGGCGGCCTTGCGCTCCTCGCGGCGGCTCTCGATCTCGCCCGTGAGCGTGTCCAGCCGCTTGGCCAGCGCCGCCAGGTCACCGACCGCGTGCGCCTCGGTGACCTGCTCGCGCAGGTGCTCCAGCGCGGCCTGGGCGTCCTTGGCGGCCAGGTCGGTGGTGCGCACCCGCTTCTCCAGCAGGCCGATCTCCACCTCGATGCCCTGGTACTTGCGCTCGAAGTAGGCGAGCGCCTCCTCGGGCGAGCCGGCCTGCCAGGAACCCACGACGCGTTCGCCGTCGGCCGTCCTGACGTAGACCGTGCCCTGCTCGTCGACACGGCCCCACGGGTCGCTGCTCATAGCGCGTCCTCCACATGACGTCGCGTCCGCGCCGGGGCGGTCCGCATCCGTCGTCCACAGTTGATGTGCGGCGGACCGATGAGTCCGCCGTCCCCGTCCGCCGAGTACTGCTGCCGAGGGTGACGGCCGGCGGGTCTGGGCACCCTATACAAAGCCAACATAGGCGACCAGTCCCGGTGCTGTCCGCATCCGGGCCGGGCGATTTCGGGCCGGGACCGCGCCGGCGCGCCCCTCACGGGCGGCGCCGGGCGGTCCCGGGACCGGTCAACCCTTCGCGGTCGTCACCGTGTTGAAGGTGACGTCGGCCATCGGGTGGCCGTCCCCGCCGCCCTCCAGGGTGCCCGCGGCGGCGATCTTCTGGACCACGTCCAGACCGCCGGTGATCTTGCCGAACGGCGTGTAGTTCGGGCCGAGCTGGGTGTCCTTGTAGACGAGGAAGAACTGGCTGCCGTTGGTCCCCGGGCCGGAGTTGGCCATGGCCACGGTGCCCGCCGGGTAGGTGGCGCCGGTCAGGTTCTCGTCGGCGAACTTGTAGCCCGGGCTGCCGGTGCCGCCGGGCGTGGTGGCGCTGGCGGTCGGGTCGCCGCACTGCAGCACGAAGATGCCGCTCGTGGTCAGGCGGTGGCACTTGGTGTGGTCGAAGAACTGCTCGCCGGAGAGGAAGGCGAAGGAGTTCACCGTGTGCGGGGCCTTGGCCGCGTCCAGGGTGAGCGTCACCTTGCCGCAGTTGGTGTCCAGCGTCGTGGTGTAGGTGGCCGCGGTGTCGATGCTCATGGCCGGCTCGGCCTGCCACTGCTTGCCGTTCGGCGCGCCCGGCGCCGGGTCCGCGCACCCCTCGACCGGCTTGCGGGTCGGGACGGTGGGCTCGGTCGGGGTCGAGGTGGGAGCGGCCTGGGCGGAGGCCGAGTCCTTCTTGTCGTCCGAGTCGAAGGCGCCGGTCGCGATGAGCGTGCCGCCGCCGGCCAGCACGACCACGGCGAGCGAGGCGCCCAGAATCGTGTTGCGGCGCTTGCGCGCGGCCCTCTCGGCGACCCGGCGCTCCATCTGGCGCTCGTACTTGTCGCGGGCGAGCTGCCGCCGCCGCTGTTCGCTGCTGACCACCGGCTCAGTCTCCTACGGATGTGCGGTCTCGGACGTGGGGGCTTCGTGTGCGGATGTCGATGCGGATCATCGCATCCATCGGCGGCCAAGTGTAGGGACCGCGACCGTAAGAACGGGGTGAACCTGTCAGGTCGAGGTGAACCTGTCACGCGGATCTGGTTCGCAACCGGGCCCGCCCCGCCGGTAGGCTGCCCCTACATCACAGTTCGTAGCCGCATCCCGTAGCCGCCGCTGCGACCGACGCCCGAAGACCGACACCCGAAGGACGCGCGCGTGTTCATCGCCGGATTCCCCGCTGGAGCCTGGGGCACCAACTGCTACCTGGTCGCTCCGGCGCCGGGCGAGGAGTGCGTCATCGTCGACCCCGGCCACCAGGCCGCGCAGGGTGTCGAGGAGCTGATCCGCGAGCACCGCCTGAAGCCGGTCGCGGTCCTGCTCACCCACGGCCACATCGACCACGTCGCCTCGGTGGTCCCGGTCTGCGGCGCCAAGGGCGTCCCGGCCTGGATCCACCCCGAGGACCGCTACATGATGAGCGACCCGGAGAAGGCGCTCGGCCGCTCGCTCGGCACCCAGCTGATGGGCGAACTCACCGTCGGCGAGCCCGACGACGTGCGCGAGCTGACCGACGGCAGCGTGCTGGAGCTGGCCGGCCTCGCCCTCACCGTCGACCACGCCCCCGGCCATACCGGGGGGTCGGTGACGTTCCGGACACCCGGCGCCGAGGACCTCCCTCCGGTGCTCTTCTCGGGTGACCTGCTCTTCGCCGGCTCCATAGGGCGAACCGACCTCCCGGGCGGGGACGGCGAGGCGATCATGCGCTCGCTGGCCCGGGTGTGCCTGCCCCTCGACGACGCCACCGTGGTCCTCTCCGGCCACGGCGGACAGACCACCATCGGCCGTGAGCGCGCCACCAACCCCTACCTCCGACAGGCAGCGGGGGCGTCCGGCGCCCCGGCCTTCCCGCGACGAGGAATGTGACGGAAGAGAAGTTGAGCACCTTCACCGCCCCCAAGGGCACCTACGACCTGCTGCCCCCCAGCTCCGCGACCTTCCTGGCGATCCGCGAGGCGATCGCCGCGCCCGCCCGCCGGGCCGGCTACGGCTACGTCGAGACCCCGGTCTTCGAGGACGTGAAGCTCTTCTCCCGCGGCGTCGGCGAGTCCACCGACATCGTCTCCAAGGAGATGTACAGCCTCACCACCAAGGGCGGCGACGAGCTCGCGCTGCGCCCCGAGGGCACGGCCTCGGTGCTCCGCGCCGCGCTCCAGGCGAACCTGCACAAGCAGGGCAACCTCCCGGTCAAGCTCTGGTACTCCGGCTCGTACTACCGCTACGAGCGCGCGCAGAAGGGCCGCTACCGCCAGTTCTCGCAGGTCGGCGCCGAGGCGATCGGCGCGGAGGACCCGGCGCTGGACGCCGAGTTGATCATCCTGGCCGACGACGCCTTCCGGTCGCTGGGCCTGAGCGACTACGCGCTGCTGCTCAACAGCCTCGGCGACAAGCAGTGCCGCCCGGTCTACCGCACCGCGCTGATCGAGTTCCTGGACGGCCTGGACCTCGACGAGGACACCCGCCGCCGCGCCGGGATCAACCCGCTGCGCGTCCTGGACGACAAGCGCGAGTCGGTGCAGGCCCAGCTCGTCGGCGCCCCGATGCTGCGCGACTTCCTCTGCGAGGACTGCAAGGCGTACGACGAGAAGGTGCGCGAGCTGCTCACCGCCAACGGCGTGGCCTTCACCGACGACCCCAAGCTGGTCCGCGGCCTGGACTACTACACCCGCACCACCTTCGAGTTCGTGCACAACGGCCTCGGCGCCCAGTCCGCGATCGGCGGCGGCGGCCGGTACGACGGCCTCTCCGAGATGATCGGCGGCCCCGCGCTGCCGTCCGTCGGCTGGGCCCTGGGCGTGGACCGCACCTTCCTCGCGCTGGAGGCCGAGGGCGTCGCCCTCGACCTGCCCGCCGCGACCTCCGTCTACGCCGTCGCGCTCGGCGAGGAGGCCAAGAACGTCCTCTTCGCCAAGGTGGTCGAGCTGCGCCGGGCCGGCGTCGCCACCGACCTCGCCTTCGGCGTCAAGAGCATCAAGAACGCCATGAAGTCCGCCGACCGGTCCGGCGCACGCTTCGCGCTCGTCGCCGGGGACCGGGACCTCGCCGAAGGCGTCGTCCAGCTCAAGGACCTGACCACCGGCGAGCAGAACCCCGTCGCCCTCGACGCACTCGTCACCACCCTGAAGGAGAAGCAGCTGTGATCCGCACGCACGACGCGGGCACGCTCCGCCCGGAGCACGCAGGCACCACCGTCACCCTGGCCGGCTGGGTCGCCCGCCGCCGCGACCACGGCGGCGTGGCCTTCATCGATCTGCGCGACGCCTCCGGCACCGTGCAGATCGTGGTCCGCGACCTCGACTCGGTGCACGGCCTGCGCGCCGAGTACTGCGTCAAGGTGGTCGGCGACGTCCGCGTGCGGCCCGAGGGCAACGAGAACCCGGACATCCCGACCGGCGCCGTCGAGGTCGTGGTCAGCGGGATCGAGGTCCTCTCCGAGGCCGCGCCGCTGCCCTTCCCGGTCGCCGAGTACGAGCCCGGCACGGTCAACGAGGAGGTCCGCCTCCGGTACCGCTACCTCGACCTGCGCCGCGAGGGCCCGGCCAAGGGCCTGCGCCTGCGCTCCAAGGTCAACAACATCATCCGCCGGGTGATGGAGGACAACGACTACCTCGACATCGAGACGCCGTACCTCACCCGCTCCACCCCCGAGGGCGCCCGCGACTTCCTCGTCCCGGTCCGCCTCCAGCCCGGCCACTGGTACGCGCTGCCGCAGTCGCCCCAGCTGTTCAAGCAGCTGCTGATGGTGGCCGGCATGGAGCGCTACTACCAGATCGCCCGCTGCTTCCGCGACGAGGACTTCCGCGCGGACCGTCAGCCGGAGTTCACCCAGCTGGACATCGAGGCCTCGTTCGTCGACCAGGAGGACATCCTGGCCCTCGGCGAGAAGATCATCGGCTCGATCTGGCGCGAGGTGCACGGCTACGAGGTCCCGAACCCGCTGCCGCGGATGACCTACGCCGACGCCATGGGCCGCTTCGGCTCGGACAAGCCGGACGTCCGCTTCGGCCAGGAACTCACCGACCTCACCGAGTACTTCCAGGGCACCTCGTTCCGGGTCTTCCAGGCCCCGTACGTCGGCGCCGTGGTCATGCCGGGCGGCGCCTCGCAGCCGCGCAAGCAGCTCGACGCGTGGCAGGACTGGGCCAAGGCGCGCGGCGCCAAGGGCCTCGCCTACGTGCTCATCGACGCCGAGACCGGCGAGCTGCGCGGCCCGGTCGCCAAGAACCTGTCCGAGGAGCACCTGGCCGGCCTGGCCGCCGCCGCGGGCGCCAAGAACGGCGACGCGATCTTCTTCGCGGCCGGCAAGCAGCGCCCCTCGCAGGAGCTGCTCGGCGCCGCCCGTCTGGAGATCGGCCGCCGCTGCGAGCTGATCGACGAGTCCCAGTGGGCCTTCCTCTGGGTCGTCGACTTCCCGATGTTCGAGCCCATCGAGGACGACAAGGGCGAGTTCCAGGGCTGGCACGCGGTGCACCACCCGTTCACCGCCCCGACCGCGGAGTCGCTGGCCACCTTCGACACCGACCCGGGCTCGGCGCTCTCCAACGCCTACGACCTGGTGCTCAACGGTTCGGAGCTGGGCGGCGGTTCGATCCGTATCCACCAGCGGGACGTCCAGAAGCGGGCGTTCGACGCGATCGGCCTCTCCGAGGAGGAGACCGCCTCGCAGTTCGGCTTCCTGCTGGACGCCTTCAACTACGGCCCGCCGCCGCACGGCGGCGTCGCCTTCGGCCTGGACCGGATCGTCACCCTGCTCGGTGGGTACGACACGATCCGGGACGTCATCGCGTTCCCGAAGACGTCCACCGGCGGCGACCCGCTGACCGGTGCGCCCACCCCGATCACCCCGGCGCAGCGTCGCGAGGCCGGCGTCGACGCCCAGCCGAAGGTCCGTGAGGACGCCAAGTCCGAGGCCCAGCCGAAGGCCTGACGCCGCATCCGCCGACATCGGCTAACCTTTCACGGCCCCGGACGGCATCACCGTCGTCCGGGGCCGGTCCACAACGGTGTGTGACAGAGAGAGGGTTCCCCCATGAAGGTCAGTACCAGAGTCGAGTGTCCCGAGGACGCACCCGCCACCAGACGCGTCCACATGGCCGCGTTCCCCGGCCCGGACGAGGCCGACCTGGTGGACGCGCTGCGCCGCGATCCCGCCTGGCTGCCCGGCCTGTCCGTGGTCGCGGTCGACGGCTCCGGGCTCGTGGTCGGGCACGCGCTGCTCACCCGGCTGCGGGTCGGCGAGGGCGAGGGCCTCGCGCTCGCGCCGGTCGCGGTCGCCCCGGAGTGGCAGCGCAAGGGAGTCGGCGAGCTGGTGGTCAAAGCGGCGCTGACCGCCGCCGAGGAGGCCGGCGAGACCCTGGTCGTCGTCCTCGGCGACCCGGAGTACTACGCGCGGTTCGGCTTCCTCCCGGCCCAGCGGCACGAGGTCACCGGCCCCTTCGAGGTGCCGGACGCGTACTTCCAGGTGCTCGCCCTGTCCGGGTACGACGGGTCTCCGCGGGGCCTGTGCCGGTACCCGGAGCCCTTCGTGGCCGTCTAGCCTCCCGGCCGCCCAGGGCCTGACGCCTGGGTCCCGATGCCTGCGGGCCGCTGCCGACGGTCCGACGCCCGGGGCCCGGCGCCGACGGTGCTAGGGCCTGGCGCCGAAGCCGACCGTCGCCCGGCAGCTGCGGACGAACGCGGCCATGGCGGGCGTCAGCCTCCGGTCCTTCGGCCAGTACAGCCCGACCTGGCTCGGGCTGAGTCCCCGCACCGGCCGGTACGCGACATCCTCACGCGGTGCCAGCCGGCTCATCGTTCCCGGGGCGAAACCGATGCCCTGGCCGCACACCACCGCGGTCAGCCACTCGTCGGTGTTGTGCGCCACCGCGCCGATCCGCACAGGTCGCCCGCCCCGCTCCCGGACCGCCAGCCAGTAGTCCCGCCAGTGCCCGGACTCGTGCGGAATCGCCACGAAGGGCTCGTCGAGCAGCTCCTCGAAGTCGATGACCGCACGGTCGGCCAGCCGGTGCCCGGCGGGCAGCGCCGCACAGCGCGGCTCCTCGCCCAGCACGGCGACGTTGTACCGCTCGGACAGCGACGGCGGGGCGTGCCAGAGCGTCAGGTCGATCTCGCCGGTCGCCAGGCCCGAGGTGGGGTCGAACCAGTTGTTCTGCCGCAGCTCCACCTGCCAGCCCGGCATCCGCCGGGTGAAGTCGGCGACCGTGCGCTGGGTCATCAGGTTGATGATGCCGCCCTCGAACCCCACCCGCAGCGTCGAGCCCTGCTCCGCCGAGGCCGCCCGGGTCGCGCGCAGCGCCTCGTCCCACCCGGACATGATCGCGCCGGTGTGCGCGGCCAGCGCCCGGCCCGCCCGGGTGGGCGCCATGCCGCGCCTCGACCGTTCGAACAGCTCCACCCCGAGCAGGGCCTCCAGCTGGCGGATCTGCTTGGTCAGCGTCGGCTGGGAGACGAACAGCCGGGCCGCGGCTGCGGTCAGCTGGCCCTCCTCGCAGACCGCGGCGAAGCTGCGCAGCAGCCGGGTGTCCACATCCATGCCCCAAGGTTATGGAACCGGAAATTGGACCCGTCCGGCAGGTCTGGGTCAAGGTTGACCGTCCGGCCTCCGGGCCGGCCCACGGGGGAGCCCGGCAGCGGCGGTTCAGGGGGCCGCCGCTGCCGCGCCGGGCACCCGGACCTGCGGGAGCCGCGTTCACCGCCTACCGTGAGGGGTCATCAGCACCCCGCCGAACGGAGGCACCCAGGTGGCAGCCAAGGCCCAGCGCGAGCAGACCGGTCAGGGCGGGAGGGCCGACAGCGGCGGGCGGCCGGACGCTCCGGCGGCCGGGCGGCTGGAGCGGAAGCCCTACGAGCGGGAGCTGCTCCGGCTCCAGGAGGAGCTGGTGAAGCTCCAGGAGTGGGTGCGGGCCGAGGGCGCCCGGCTGGTCGTGGTCTTCGAGGGGCGGGACGCGGCCGGCAAGGGCGGCGCGATCAAGCGCGTGACGGAGTATCTGAACCCCCGCATCGCCAGGGTCGTCGCCCTGCCCACGCCCACCGAGCGCCAGCGCACCCAGTGGTACTTCCAGCGGTACGTCGAGCACCTGCCGGCCGCCGGGGAGATCGTGCTGTTCGACCGCAGCTGGTACAACCGGGCCGGGGTGGAGAAGGTGATGGGCTTCTGCACCGACGAGGAGTACTGGCAGTTCCTGCACCAGTGCCCGATCTTCGAGCGGATGCTCGCCGAGTCCGGCCTGCTGCTGCGCAAGTACTGGTTCTCGGTCAGCGACACCGAGCAGGAGCGGCGCTTCCGGGACCGGCTGGCGGACCCGATGAAGCGGTGGAAGCTCTCGCCGATGGACGTCGAGTCGGTCGCCCACTGGGAGGACTACTCGCGGGCCAAGGACGAGATGTTCCTCCACACCGACACCCCGGAGTCGCCCTGGCACGTGGTGGAGAGCGACGACAAGCGGCGGGCCCGGATCAACATGATCGCCCACCTGCTCTCCACCGTCCCCTACCGGGAGGTCAGCCCCCGGGAGATCGTCCTGCCGCCCCGGCCCGCCTCGCGCGGCTACCAGCGGCCCCCGCGCGACCTGCAGAAGTACGTCCCGGACCACGCGGCGGGCCTCGGCCGGTCGTAGGGCTCGCCCGGCCGGGGCCCGCCGTGCCCGGCGTGCCCGGCCGGGGACCGCTCCGGGAACGGGGAGGGGCCGGGAGGGGGCCGTACTGCTCCGAACGGCTCCGCGGCGTTGCCGGACTCCCGCCCCCGGCGTGCGATGGACGTGCTCGGGAAGGCGCGGGCGGCCGGCACGGCGCCCGCCGGAGGTCAGGAGACCCGCCCATGTTCGTTCGCACGGTCTACGCCACCGGCGACCCGGCCGCACTGGACCGGACCCTCGACGGCCTCCGCGCCGAGGCCGTCGGGCTGCTCGCCCCGCAGCCCGGCTACCGCGGCTTCGGACTGTTCGCCGACCGGGAGCTCGGCATCCTCACCATGGGCTCCTGGTGGGAGAGCGCCCGGGCGGAACGCGAGAGCGACGAGCGGCTGCGCGGACGGCGGGCCGAACTGCTGGCGCCGTTCGCCGGGACGGTGACCACGGACCTCTGGCAGGCGGTGGTCGCCGCCCGGCCCGTGCAGGCCGGTCCGGGGGCCTGGTTCCGGCTGGCCCGGTTCGACTTCGACCGGGTGCAGGGCGACCGGATCGCCGCCGCCTTCCGCGAGCGGGCGCTGCCCGCGATGCAGCGGATCGACGGGTTCCTCGGCGGCTCCATGCTGTTCGCCGTCGAGGACGAGCGTGGTTCGGTGGGCGGGCTCTTCGCGGACCGGGCCGCGCTGGTGGCCTCCCGCGGCGCGGTCGCGGAGGCCCGGGCCCGGGCGGTGGCCGGCGGCGGGGTGAGGCTGCGCTCGCTGGAGGAGTTCGAGGTGATCCTGCTCGACCTGCCGAAGCAGCCGTCGCCGTAGTCGTACGCCGTGGTCCTGGTCGTGGTCGTACGCCGTCGTCGTGGCCGGGGCGCCCGCGGGCGGCGGGCGGGCCGGGCTGTCGGCGGGCTCGCATAGGCTTCCGGTGTGGACGAACCGGACCTCTTCACCGCCGCCGCCGAGGAACGCCAGGCCAAGGAGCCCGGCCGGGCCCCGCTCGCCGTGCGGATGCGCCCGCGCACCCTCGACGAGGTGGCCGGCCAGCGGCAGCTGCTGAAGCCCGGCTCGCCGCTGCGCCGCCTGGTCTCCGGCTCGCGCGGCCCGGCCGCGACCAGCTCGGTGATCCTCTGGGGCCCGCCCGGCACCGGCAAGACCACGCTGGCGCACGTGATCAGCCAGGCCGTCGAGGGCCGCTTCGTCGAGCTGTCCGCGATCACCGCCGGGGTGAAGGAGGTCCGCGCGGTCATCGACGGCGCCCGCCGCGCCGTCGGCATGACCGGCCGGGAGACGGTGCTCTTCCTGGACGAGATCCACCGCTTCTCCAAGGCCCAGCAGGACTCGCTGCTGCCCGCCGTGGAGAACCGCTGGGTCACCCTGATCGCCGCGACCACCGAGAACCCGTACTTCTCGGTGATCTCCCCGCTGCTCTCCCGCTCGCTGCTGCTCACCCTGGAGTCGCTGACCGACGACGACGTCCGGGCCCTGCTGCACCGCGCGGTGGCCGACGAGCGCGGGCTGGCGGGCGCGGTGGAGCTGACCGCCGAGGCGGAGGACCACCTGGTCCGGCTGGCCGGCGGGGACGCCCGGAAGGCGCTCACGACGCTGGAGGCCGCGGCCGGGGCGGCGCTGGAGAAGGAGGAGGCCGCGATCACGCTGGCCACCACCGAGACCGCCGTCAACCAGGCCGCCGTCCGGTACGACCGGGACGGTGACCAGCACTACGACGTGGCCAGCGCGCTGATCAAGTCGATCCGGGGCAGCGACGTGGACGCCACGCTGCACTACCTGGCCCGGATGATCGAGGCGGGGGAGGACCCGCGGTTCATCGCCCGCCGGCTGATGATCTCGGCGAGCGAGGACGTCGGCCTCGCCGACCCGACGGCGCTCCAGACGGCGGTGGCGGCGGCCCAGGCGGTGGCCCTGATCGGGTTCCCGGAGGCGCGGATCATCCTCTCCCAGGCGGCGATCGCGCTGGCGCTGGCGCCCAAGTCCAACGCCGCCTACCTGGCGATCGACGCGGCGCTGGCGGACGTCCGGCAGGGGATGGCCGGGTCCGTCCCGCCGCACCTGCGGGACGCGCACTACGGCGGCGCCGGCAAGCTGGGGCACGGCCAGGGGTACCAGTACCCGCACGACCTGCCGGAGGGCATCGCGACGCAGCAGTACGCGCCGGACGCGGTGCACGGCAAGGAGTACTACCGGCCGACCCGGCGCGGCGGCGAGGCCCGGTACGCGGACGTCGTGGAGTGGACCAGGGGGCGGCTCAGGGGAGAGTGATCCCCGGGTATACTCGTGCGAAGTGCCATGTCCCGGGACGGCGGCAGGGGAGACCCTGACCGACCGGCCGCACCAGCGGGACACCGGCCACGGCCCTCCTCGGAGGGCCCAGGAGCGTCGCGCACCGTTTCGGTGTCGCGTGCAGCCCACCAGAGCACCGTGGTGGGCCACTCGTGTGCAAGCACTTCCGTGCCCGGCTCCGGAGAGCGGCTGATCGCACTGCCTTCAGGGCGGTGGGGTTGTCTCCGGGTCGCGACGAGCGACCTCCGTCAACACCTGGTGAAGCCGTAGTCGGAAGCAAGGAAGGTTTGGTTCATGGCGAACCAGAAGCGTCCCAAGGTCAAGATCGCGCGTGCGCTCGGCGTGCCGCTGACCCCGAAGTCCGTCAAGTACTTCGAGGCCCGCCCGTACCCGCCCGGCCAGCACGGCCGTGGCCGCAAGCAGAACTCGGACTACAAGGTCCGTCTGCTGGAGAAGCAGCGTCTGCGCGCCCAGTACGACCTGAGCGAGAAGCAGATGGCGCGCGCGTTCGACCGCGCGAAGAAGGCCGAGGGCAAGACCGGTGAGGCGCTCGTCGCCGAGCTGGAGACCCGTCTGGACTCGCTGGTGCTGCGTTCGGGCATCGCCCGCACCATCTACCAGGCCCGCCAGATGGTCGTCCACGGCCACATCGAGGTCAACGGCGGCAAGGTCAACAAGCCGTCGTACCAGATGAAGCCGGGCTTCGTGGTCACCGTCCGCGAGCGCAGCAAGGAGAAGGTCCCGTTCCAGGTCGCCCGTGAGGGTGGCTACGCGGGTGAGGGCCAGACCCCGAAGTACCTCGAGGTCAACCTGAAGGCCCTGGCCTTCCGCCTGGACCGTGCGCCGCAGCGCAAGGAGGTCCCGGTGATCTGTGACGAGCAGCTGGTGGTCGAGTACTACTCGCGCTGACCCGCGAGCGGTACGCCTGTCGTACCCAGCGAGCCCCCGTCGCCTTCGTGGCGACGGGGGCTCGCCCCTTTTCCGGTGCCCCGGGGACGGTGCGTCACCCGGACCGGTTCAGTACTCCTCGCCGGTCATCGCGGCGACGAGCCGCAGGTGCGGGCGGGCCTCCTCGGCGCGGTTCTGGCGCTCCAGGGTGCGCCCGAGCATCAGCCGGGCGTAGTCCTCGGCGGGGTTCGCGTCGAGCACCCGGCGCAGCTCCGCCTCGGCCCGGGACAGCTGGGCGGAGTGGAAGTAGCTGCGGGCCAGGAGCAGCCGGACCGAGAGGTTGGCCGGCTCCTCGGCCAGCACGTCCTCCAGCATCCGGGCGGCGTCCGTGTACGCCTTGGAGTCGAAGTAGAACGTCGCCATGCGGTAGTCGTCGGCGGTGTGGGTGGCCACGGGGTGCTCCTTCCGTACGGGCCGGGTGTCTCTGGCCGCTCCAGCAATGGACAGGATTCAACTATTCCCGCCCGGATCCTCGCCCGCGGCCGACGGCGGCGCCCTGCCCGGCCCGGCGGCGGTGCGGTCGCCGGCCCCCGCCGTCCCGGCCGCCGCGGGCTCAGCGCCAGACCGGTGACGGCCGCGGCGTCGGCGGCATCGGCCCGGGACCCGGCCCCGGGCTCGGCCCCGGGCCCTCCGGACGCCCGCCGCCGAGGGCCCGGCGCACGGCCGCGTCCAGGTCCAGCCGGGCGCCGCTGGCGAAGAAGTCGGTGAACTCCTGCTCGGTCAGCCCCGCGCCGGCCCGCTCCTCGCAGGCCCTGTGCGGACCGTTGAAGGTCCGCGAGCCGAAGAAGGGCTTGCCCACCGTCTGCCAGATCCGGTGCGCCGCGCCCTGCAGCACCCGGGCCTCCCGCAGGTCGCCGGGCTCGCCCGGGCCGCCCGGCTCCGTCTCCAGCAGCGCCAGCAGGTCGATCGCCAGCACGATCCCCAGCAGGTCGTTGAACAGGTGGTTGAGCCGGACGCTCTCGCGGGCCAGGGCCCGGGCCGGCCGCACCTCGCCGTTCAGCCAGTGCGAGTAAGCGAGGGCGTAGAGCGCGTACGCGTACGCCCACTGCTCGCCGTGGTCCTCGCACAGCTCGCGGACCTGCGCCAGCCAGAGCTCGCCGCTCTCGCGGTCGCCCTGGAAGAGGTAGGCGATGCCCAGCTCGAACATCGCCATCAGCACGTTGCTGTTCAGCTCGCCGATGGTCCGGTAGTGCCAGAGCGCCTCCTCGAACAGCTCGGCCGCGCGGACCGGCTCGTCGCCGATCAGCGCCGCGCAGCCCTGCCGGTGCACGGCGTAGGCGAGCGCCCGGTCGTCCCCGGTGGCCAGCGCCTGCCGGCGGCACTGCTCCAGCGCGGGGCGGGCGGCGACCAGGTCCCCCTGGAGGGTGGCCGTGTAGCCGGTGACCCAGAGCGCCTTGGCCCGGGCCTCGGTCGGTTCCGGGTCCAGCGCCAGCGCCCGGTCCAGCCAGTGCCGCCCCTCGCCGAGGTGGCCGCAGCCGACCCAGTAGAACCAGAGGGTGCCGGCCAGCAGCAGCGCGAGCTGCTCCTCCCCGGGCTCGGCCAGGCAGAACTCCAGCGCGGCCCGCAGGTTGGCGTGCGCCAGCTCGGTGCGTTCGGCGGTCTCCGCCTGTCGGGGGCCGAACCACTCGACCTCGCCCCAGGTGGCCACGCCCAGGTACCAGTCACGGTGCCGGCGCAGCAGCCGCTGCTCCTCGCCGGCCGCGCGCAGCCACTGCAGCCCGTACTCGCGGACGGTGTCCAGGAGCCGGAACCGGACACCGAAGGCGCAGTCCTCGCGGAGCACCACGGACTTGGCGACCAGCTCGGTCAGCAGGTCGAGCAGCTCGTCCGGATCGACGCCGCCGCCGGCGCAGACGTACTCGGCGGCGTCCAGGTCGAAACCGCCGGCGAAGACGGAGAGGCGGGCCCAGAGTAAACGTTCCTGCACCGTGCAGAGCTCGTGACTCCAGCCGATCGTCGTGCGTAAGGTCTGATGGCGCGCGAGCGCCGTCCGGTCGCCCCCGGTCAGCAGCCGGAACCGGTCGTCCAGCCGGGCGCCGATCTGCGCCACCGACAGCGTCCGCAGCCGTCCGGCGGCCAGCTCCACCGCCAGCGGGATGCCGTCCAGCCGCCGGCAGAGCTGGGCGATCGTCTCCGCGCTCTCGGCCGTGACCTCGAAGGACGGCACCACCGCCCGGGCCCGGTCCTCGAACAACTGCACCGCGTCCGGCAGCGCCCCCGGGTGCACCGGGCCGACCGGCAGCGGCGCCAGGGTCAGCAGGTGCTCGCCGGCCGTCCGCAGCGCCACCCGGCTCGTGGTCAGCACCCGCAGGCCGGGCAGCGCCCGCAGCAGCGCCCGGACGAGCTCCGCACAGGCCTCCGCCAGGTGCTCGCAGCCGTCCAGCACCAGCAGCAGCCGGCGGCCGACCAGCTGCTCGGTCAGCACGTCCAGCGGTGACCGTGCGGTGCCGTCCGTCAGCCGCAGCGCCTCCAGGACGGCGTGCCCGAGCAACTGCCGGTCCTGGACGGGCGCGACCTCGACCAGCCAGGTGCCGTCCGGGAACGCCCCGCCCGCCCGGGCCGCCGCGCGGAGCGCCAGCCGGCTCTTGCCGACCCCGCCCGGGCCGGTCACCGTCACCAGCCGCTGCCCGGCCAGCAGCCGGGCGAGTTCGGTCAGCTCCGGCTGCCGGCCGACGAAGCTGGTGACCTCCGCCGGCAGCCGCCCCGGTGCGGTCGCCCCGGGCCGCGGTGTGGATTCCCCGTCCAAGCGCTGCTCCCCGTGTGTCCCGGCCCGGGCCTGCGGTCCGGGCGTCCGTCGGGCCGCGTGGATGGCGGCCTGCCTGGCAGAACGAGGTGACCGGCGGGTAGGTTACGCGCGCGGATCGCACACCCGACCGGATCGCCGGGCGGTCCCGTCCCGGCAACCCGGTCCGGAAACCGGGCGTGGTCGCGATAGGGTTCCCCTGGAGAACCGCAAGGCGAGGGAGCGCGTCGAAGTGTCCGTGGGAGAGCTGGCCGGTCTGCTCGTCGCCGTGTTCTGGGCGGTCCTGGTCACCCTGCTCGCGGTCGTGCTGGTCCGGCTCTCGCGGGTGCTCAAGGAGGCCACCGTCCTGGTCTCCGCCGTCACCGAGCAGGCCGTGCCGCTGCTGACCGACGCCGGAGCGGCCGTGCGCAGCGCCAACGAGCAGCTGGAGCGGGTGGACGAGATCACCGCCAACGTGCAGGACGCCGCCGCCAACGCCAACGCGCTCTCCTCCACCGTCGCGGCCACCCTGGGCGGGCCGCTCGTCAAGGTCGCCGCCTTCAGCTACGGCGTGCGCAAGGCCGTCGCCAAGCAGCAGGGCGGACCGGTCCTGCCCACCCAGCCGTCCGAGCGCGAGGAGCTGGCCCGGCTGATCCGGGCCGAGGTGCGCGCCGCGACCGTCCCCAAGAGCGGCCTGCTCGCGCGGGTCCGGCGTGCGGTGAGGAGCTGACGGCATGGTGCGACGCATCTTCTGGATGGCGGTCGGCGCCGGTGCCACCGTCTGGGCCATGAACAAGGCCAACGAGGCGGTCCACCGGCTCACCCCGGACAGCCTCTCCGGCACCGCCGCGCGCGGCGCGCTGAACCTGGGTGACGCGGCCAAGCGGTTCGCGCTGGACGTGAAGGCCGGGATGGCCGAGCGCGAGGAGCAACTGCGCGAGGACCTCGGACTGGACGGCACCGCCGTCGTGGAGCCCCGTCACCGCCGCGTCCTGCGCGGCGAGCCCCAGTACCGAGCTATCTCGGCGGCGCCCGGCAGCCCGGCCGCCGCCCTGCCTCCGTCCAGCAGCGCCCGCGCACCGTCCGACGGTGCCCGCACCACCCCCCAAGCCATCGAAAAGACGCCCCGACGTGCGCTTCCGCCGCGGGGCGGTACTGACCGGAAGGACCACTAATGGAGTCGGCAGAGATCCGCCGCCGCTGGCTGCGCTTCTTCGAGGAGCGCGGCCACACCGTCGTTCCGTCGGCGTCCCTGGTCGCCGACGACCCCACCCTGCTGCTGGTCAACGCCGGCATGGTGCCGTTCAAGCCGTACTTCCTGGGCGAGGTCAAGCCGCAGTTCTCGCGCGCGACCAGCGTGCAGAAGTGCGTCCGCACCCTGGACATCGAGGAGGTCGGGAAGACCACCCGGCACGGCTCCTTCTTCCAGATGTGCGGCAACTTCTCCTTCGGCGACTACTTCAAGGAAGGCGCCATCAAGTTCGCGTGGGAGCTGCTCACCGGCTCCGTCGCGGACGGCGGCTACGGCCTGGAGAAGGAGAAGCTCTGGATCACCGTCTACCAGGACGACGACGAGGCCGAGCAGATCTGGCGTGACGTCATCGGCGTCCCGTCCGAGCGCATCCAGCGGCTCGGCATGAAGGACAACTTCTGGTCGATGGGCGTCCCCGGCCCGTGCGGCCCGTGTTCGGAGATCAACTACGACCGCGGCCCCGCGTACGGCGAGGAGGGCGGCCCGGCCGTCAACGGCGAGCGCTACCTGGAGATCTGGAACCTGGTCTTCATGCAGTACGAGCGCGGCCACGGCGACGGCAAGGACGGTTTCGAGATCCTCGGCGACCTGCCGAGCAAGAACATCGACACCGGCCTCGGCCTGGAGCGCCTCGCCGCCATCCTCCAGGGCGTCGACAACCTCTTCGAGATCGACACCAGCCGGATGATCCTGGACCGGGCGGCCGAGCTGACCGGCCACACCTACGGGGCGGACCGCCGCTCGGACGTCTCGCTGCGCGTGGTCACCGACCACATCCGCACCGCCCTGATGCTGATCGGCGACGGCGTCACCCCCGGCAACGAGGGCCGCGGCTACGTGCTGCGCCGCATCCTGCGCCGCGCCATCCGCAACATGCGGCTGCTGGGCGCCACCGGTGTGGTCGCCAAGGACCTCACCGACGTCGCCATCAAGGCGATGGCTCCGCAGTACCCGGAGCTGGAGGCCGACCGCAAGCGCATCGAGACGGTCGTCGTCGGCGAGGAGGCGGCCTTCCTGCAGACCCTGAAGGCCGGCACCAGCCTGCTGGACGCCGCGGTCACCGAGACCAAGCAGGCCGGCGGCGCGGTGCTCTCCGGCGACCAGGCCTTCAAGCTGCACGACACCTACGGCTTCCCGATCGACCTCACCCTGGAGATGGCCGAGGAGCAGGGCCTCCAGGTCGACGAGAGCGGCTTCCGCCGCCTGATGCAGGAGCAGCGGGACCGCGCCAAGGCGGACGCCAGGGCCAAGAAGATGGGCCACGCCGACGTCGCCGCCTACCGCGAGGTCGCCGACAGCTCCGGTGCCAGCATCTTCACCGGCTACACGCGCACCGAGGGCGAGGCCACCGTGGTCGGCCTGCTGGTGGACGGCGTGCCGTCGCCGGCCGCGTCCGAGGGCGACGAGGTCGAGATCATCCTCGACCGCACCCCGTTCTACGCCGAGGGCGGCGGCCAGCTCGCCGACCACGGCCGGATCCGGCTGGACTCCGGCGCGGTCGTCGAGATCCGTGACGTGCAGCAGCCCGTCCCGGGCGTGGTCGTGCACTCCGGCGGCGTGCTGTTCGGTGAGGTCGTGCTCGGCTCCGCCGCGTACGCCACGATCGACGTCGAGCGCCGCCGGGCCATCGCCCGCGCCCACTCGGCCACCCACCTGACCCACCAGGCGCTGCGCGACGCGCTCGGCCCGACGGCCGCCCAGGCCGGTTCGGAGAACGCGCCGGGCCGCTTCCGCTTCGACTTCGGCTCGCCCGCCGCCGTGCCCGGCAGCGTGCTGGTCGACGTCGAGCAGAAGATCAACGACGTGCTGACCCGCGAGCTGGAGGTCACCGCCGAGGTCATGACGATGGACCAGGCCCGCAAGGCCGGCGCCATCGCCATGTTCGGCGAGAAGTACGGCGACGAGGTCCGGGTCGTCACCATCGGCGACTTCTCCAAGGAGCTGTGCGGCGGCACGCACGTCGGCAACACCGCCCAGCTGGGCCTGGTGAAGCTGCTCGGCGAGTCCTCGATCGGCTCCGGCGTGCGCCGCGTCGAGGCGCTGGTCGGCGCCGACGCGTACCGCTTCCTGGCCCGTGAGCACACCGTGGTCGCCCAGCTCACCGAGCTGGTCAAGGGTCGCCCGGAGGAGCTGCCGGAGAAGATCTCCGGCATGCTCGCCAAGCTCAAGGACGCCGAGAAGGAGATCGACCGCTTCCGCGCCGAGAAGGTGCTCGCGGCTGCCGCGGGCCTCGCCGACTCGGCCGAGGACGTGCGCGGCATCGCCGTGGTGGCCGCCAGGATCGGCGACGGCACCGGCGCGGACGAGCTGCGCAAGCTGGTCCTGGACGTGCGCGGCCGGCTGGGCTCGCGCCCGGCCGTGGTCGCCGCGTTCACCGTGGCGAACGGCCGCCCGCTGACCGTGATCGCCACCAACGAGGACGCCCGCGGGCGCGGCATCAAGGCCGGCGAGCTGGTCCGCACCGCGGCCAAGACCCTCGGCGGCGGCGGTGGCGGCAAGGACGACGTCGCCCAGGGCGGCGGCACCGACCCGGCCGCGGTCGACGCGGCCATCGCCGCCGTGCGCGGCCTGGTCGCGGAGCGCGCCTCCTGATGGACGAGCAGGTCGAGGAGCGGCCCTTCCGGCGCGGGCGGCGGATCGCCGTCGACGTCGGGGACGCCCGGATCGGGGTCGCGTCCTGCGACCCCGACGGGGTGCTCGCCACGCCGGTCGAGACCGTCCCGGCCGGGGCGAAGTCGCAGGCCAGGATCGCCGCGATCGTCGAGGAGTACGAAGCGGTCGAGGTGATCGTCGGACTGCCGCGCTCGCTCAGCGGCAAGGAGGGTCCGGCGGCGGAAAAGGTCCGGGGCTACGCGGCCCGGCTGGCCAACCGGCTCTGGCCGGTACCGGTCCGGCTGGTCGACGAGCGGATGTCCACCGTCACCGCGACCCACGGGCTGCGCGCCTCCGGGGTCAAGGCGAAGAAGGGCCGCTCGGTGGTCGACCAGGCCGCCGCCGTGGTGATCCTGCAGACCGCCCTTGAGTCCGAACGGGTGAGCGGACGCCCGCCCGGTGAGAGCGTCGGGGCGGACGGCTGACCGCCCTGGTCTAACGTCCCGGTGAGGGGCCCGTGCGGACGCGTCCGCACGGGCCCCTCTGCCGTTGCCGACGTGCGCTTTCCGCGCGGGCCCGCCGAGGGGGCGCAGTGACCGACCTGGACTTCACGCCCGGACTCACCCCCGGCCACCTCGGTGCGCCGGTGCTCGAACCGGAGGGCCGCCCGCCGGGCGCGCCCCGCCCGAGACCTGACGCGCCGGACCCGCACCGCCGGCGCAACGGGCTGGCCTGCCTGCTGACCGCGCTCTCGCTGATCGCGGTGTTCGGCGGGGCCGGGCTGGCCGGGTTCAGCTGGATCCAGGGGCAGCGCAAGCCGTCGGTCGCCGCGGACTACGCGGGCGCGGGATCCGGTTCCGTCCAGGTCTCGGTGCCGGAGGGCGCCGGGCTGAGCCAGATCGCCTCGGCGCTGGTGCGCAACGGCGTCGTCGCCAGCTCGACCGCCTTCACCCGGGCGGCCAAGGGCAGCGCCGCCGCCGCCGGGCGCATCCAGCCCGGCACCTACACGCTCCGGCAGAAGATGTCGGCGGCTGCCGCGCTCGCCGTGCTGGTCGACCCGGCCAACGCCAACGGCCTGACCATCCCCGAGGGGTGGCGCGGCAGCCAGATCTACGCGGCGATCGACCGGAAGCTCCAGCTGCCCGAGGGCAGCACCGAGAAGGCCGCGCAGGAGCAGGCCGCCGAACTGGGCCTGCCGGAGTTCACCAACGGCAGCCCCGAGGGGTACCTCTTCCCCGCGACGTACAGCGTCACCGAGGGCACCGACGCGGTCGACCTGCTCCAGCAGATGGTCGAGCGGGCCGGCAAGGAGTTCGCCCGGGACGACGCGGAGGTCGTCGCGCAGAACCTCGGCCAGAGCCTGTACGGGCTGGTGACCATCGCCAGCATGATCCAGGGCGAGGCCGACAACGCCGAGGACATGGGCAAGGTCTCCCGGGTCATCTACAACCGGCTGGCGAAGAACATGCCGCTCCAGCTGGACTCGACGATCAACTACGCGCTCGGGCGGTCGACGCTGAACACCAGCGTCACGGACACCCGGCTCGACTCGCCGTACAACACCTACCGGCACGCCGGGCTGCCGCCGACGCCGATCTCCAACCCGGGGCGGCAGGCGATCATGGCGGCGGTCGACCCGACGGCGGGGGACTGGCTCTACTTCGTCACGGTGAAGCCCGGGGACACCCGGTTCACCGACAGCTTCGAGGTGCAGCAGAAGAACGTGGCGGAGTTCAACGCCACCCGGGTGTCGGCGAGCCCGACGGCCACGGCGTCCGAGTCCTCCTCGGCGTCGGCCGGTGCGTCGGCGCCGTCCGGGGAGGCCGGGCACTGACGGTGTCGTCCCTGCCCCGCGGGGGTGAGGTGACGGTTCGGGGGTGGTGCGGCGCCGGTCCGGTGAAGGTCCGCCGGACCGGCGCGGCGGTCGTTCCCCCGAGGTCCACCGGCCGCGTACGGAGGGCCCCTTCGACGGCCGACGGCTCGGCCGGGAGACGGTCTGCGGTACGGTAGCGTCTCCGTCCAGGTGTTGCGCTAGCACGCCGGTTCGAGAATCAGCCGGGACACCGTCCCGGACGGCCGGGCCGATCCTCCGGTCGTCTCCGTCGGTATAAGGGGATCAATGACCGATCTGGGTCGGGGCTACGGCCCCCAGGGCTCCGAGCCGTGGAATCCGGACGATCCCGGGTACGGCGGTCAGCAGCCGGTCCCCGGCCAGCAGGACGGGCAGTGGCAGCAGCACTCCCAGCAGGCGCAGTACGGCGGCGGTGAACAGGGGTACCCGCAGCAGCAGATGCAGCCCGGCGCGGGCCAGCAGGGCATGGGGCAGCAGGGTTACCCCCACCAGGGTCAGCAGCAGGGGCACCAGCAACAGGGTTACCCGCAGCAGAATCAGCAGCAGGGCTACCCGCAGCAGGGTCAGCAGCAGGGCTACCCGCCGCAGGGGCAGGGCCAGCAGCAGTTCGCCGGCGGCCAGCAGGGTTACCCGCAGCAGCAGATGCCGCAGGGCACGCCGCAGCAGCCCGTACCGCAACAGCCCGTACCCCAGCAGGCAGGGGCCCCGCAGGCCGGACCGCGGCAGCAGAAGGCGCCCGCCGCCGCGCAGCCCTCGGGCCCGGGCCCGGACGGCATCGACTGGGAGGCCGAGGCCGCCGCGCTGGAGGCCGGCGCCGACGGGCCGGAGACCGGCCCCGAGCACGCCGAGGACGAGTGGGACGGCCACGAGGAGGAGTACTCCGAGGACGCCGGCGAAGCGCCCGACGAGCAGGACGGGTTCCTCGGCGACCAGGACCAGTCCCGCGAGGCCAAGAAGAAGCGCAAGGAGAAGGGCAAGAAGTCGGGGCGCCGCAACGGCGGCGCCTGCCTGGTGGTCGCCCTGGTGCTGGTCGGTGCCGTGGGCGGCGCCGGCTGGTGGGGCTACGGCTTCTACCAGGACCACTTCGGCCCGCCGCCGGACTTCGTCGGCCAGGGTTCCGGCTCGACGACGGTCGAGATCAAGCAGGGCGCCGTGGGGGCCCAGATGGGCGCCGCGCTGAAGGCGGCCGGCGTGGTCAAGAGCGTCGACGCCTTCAGCAAGGCGTGCGAGAAGAACCCCAAGTGCACCACCATCCAGTACGGCACCTACACCCTCCCCCGCGAGATGTCCGCCGAGGCCGCGGTCGCGGCCCTCGTGGACGCGAACGGCGGCGAGAAGCTGATCGTCCAGGAGGGGCTGACGTCCACCGCCACCTTCGTGAAGATCGACGACAAGCTGAAGCTGGCCAAGGGCACCACGGCCGAGGTCGCCAAGGCCCAGGTCGGCAGCCTCGGCCTGCCCGCGTACGCCAACGGCAACATCGAGGGCTTCCTCTGGCCGGCCCGCTACTCGATCTCCGAGGGCATGAAGCCCGAGGACCTGCTCAAGCAGATGGTCAAGAACGCCGTCGAGCGCTATGCGAGCCTGGACGCGGAGGCCCCCAAGATCGGCCTCAAGAACGGCTACGAGGTGGTCATCGAGGCGAGCATCCTCCAGGCCGAGGGCAACAACCCGCAGGACTTCGCCAAGATGGCCCGGACCATCCAGAACCGGCTGGCCGACAAGGGCAAGATCGACGGCAAGCTCGGCATGGACACCACGCTGCAGTACGCGCTGGGCCGCAAGGTGCTCGACAAGAAGGACATCAACGACGCGTCCAACAAGTACAACACCTACTACAATCCGGGCCTGCCGCCCGGGCCGATCTCCAACCCGGGCGACGCCGCGCTCAAGGCGACGCTGAACCCGGCGGACGGCAAGTGGCTGTACTTCATCGCGATGTCGCCGGAGCTGACCCTGTTCGCGGACACGGACACCGAGCACGCGACCAACGTCGAGCAGTACTGCAAGGCGAACGGCCAGAAGTTCGACAAGGTGGCCGTCCACTGCACGACGAAGTGACAGTTGCTCAGGGAGACACCAGCGTGACCAGCAAGCACCGGGCCGCCGTCCTCGGCTCGCCGATCGCCCACTCGCTCTCGCCGGACCTGCACCGGGCGGCCTTCGCGGCGCTCGGGCTGGACGGCTGGCGCTACGACCGCTTCGAGGTCGACGAGGAGGGCCTGCCCGCCTTCCTCGACGGGCTGGACGAGACCCAGTGGGCGGGCTTCTCGCTCACGATGCCGCTCAAGCGCGCGGTCATCCCGCTGCTCGACGGGATCAGCGACGCCGCCCGCGCGGTCGAGGCGGTGAACACCGTGGTGTTCACCGCCGACGGGCGGCGGACCGGTGACAACACCGACATCCCCGGGCTGGTCAACGCACTGCGCGAGCGCGGCGTCACCGACGTCCCCTCGGCGGCCGTGCTCGGCGCCGGAGCCACCGCCTCCTCCGCGCTGGCGGCGCTGGCCCTGATCGGCACCCGCGAGGTGACCGTCTACGTGCGCAGCCCCGAGCGGGCCCGGGAGATGGCGGAGCTGGGGGAGCGGCTCGGCGTCGCCGTCCGGACCGCCGACTGGGCGCGCGGTGCGGAGGCGCTGGCCGAACCGCTGACCGTCTCCACCACGCCGGCCGGGGCCACCGACGGCTTCGCCGACGCGCTGCCGGCCGAGCCGGGCGCGCTGTTCGACGTGCTCTACCACCCGTGGCCGACGAAGCTGGCGGCGGTCTGCGCGGAGCGCGGGGCGACCGTGCTGGGCGGGCTGGACCTGCTGGTGCACCAGGCGGTGCTGCAGGACGAGCTCTTCACCGGGCGGGTGCCCGGCCCGCTGGCGGCGGTCCGCGCGGCGGGCGAGGCGGCGCTCGCCGGGCGCTGAGCCCGACCTCCCCCGGTGGTCCCGTCCGCCGTTCGGCCGGTCGCTGTCCGTCACCCGGACCGTGCGTCCGGGTGGTCCCGCGGCATGAAAGGATTCGGGGGAGAAGGCATGCACGCCCGGGCGGGTCGCGGCTGCGCGGCCGGTCCGCTGATGAAGGAGCTCCGTTGGGTACGTTGCGCTGGCTGACGGCGGGGGAGTCGCACGGCCCCGCACTCGTCGCGACGCTGGAGGGCCTGCCCGCCGGTGTACCGGTCACCACGGCCGTGGTGGCCGACGCGCTGGCGCGTCGCCGGCTCGGCTACGGCCGCGGCGCACGGATGAAGTTCGAGCAGGACGAGGTGACCTTCCTCGGCGGCGTCCGGCACGGCGAGACCATGGGCAGCCCGGTGGCGATCATGGTCGGCAACACCGAGTGGCCGAAGTGGGAGCAGGTCATGTCGGCCGACCCGGTCGACCCCGAGGTGCTGGCCGGTCTCGGCCGCAACGAGGCGCTCACCCGCCCCCGCCCCGGCCACGCCGACCTGGCCGGCATGCAGAAGTACTCGCTCGACGAGGCCCGCCCGATCCTGGAGCGCGCCAGCGCCCGTGAGACGGCCGCCCGGGTCGCGCTCGGCGCCGTCGCCCGCGCGTTCCTCAAGGAGACCTGCGGCATCGAGATCGTCAGCCACGTGGTCGAGCTGGCGGCCGCCAAGGCCCCGGCCGGTGTGCTGCCGCTGCCGTCCGACGAGGCGAAGCTGGACGCGGACCCGGTCCGCTGCCTGGACCCCGACGCCTCCGAGGCGATGGTCGCCGAGATCGACCAGGCCCACAAGGACGGCGACACCCTCGGCGGTGTGGTCGAGGTCCTCGCCTACGGCGTGCCGGTCGGCCTCGGCTCCCACGTGCACTGGGACCGCCGGCTGGACGCCCGTCTGGCCGCCGCGCTGATGGGCATCCAGGCGATCAAGGGCGTCGAGGTCGGCGACGGCTTCGACCTGGCCCGGGTGCCTGGCTCCCAGGCGCACGACGAGATCGTCCCGACCCCCGAGGGCGCCCGGCGCACCTCCGGGCGTTCCGGCGGCACCGAGGGCGGCCTCTCCACCGGCGAGCTGCTGCGGGTGCGCGCCGCGATGAAGCCGATCGCGACCGTTCCGCGCGCGCTGCGCACCATCGACGTGCGGACCGGCGAGCCGGCCAAGGCGCACCACCAGCGTTCCGACGTCTGCGCCGTGCCGGCCGCCGGCATCGTCGCGGAGGCGATGGTCGCCCTGGTGCTGGCCGACGCGGTGAGCGAGAAGTTCGGCGGTGACCACGTGTCGGAGACCCGCCGCAACGTGCGGAGCTACCTCGACCACCTGGTCGTCCGATGACCGCACCCGTCGTGGTGCTGGTCGGGCCGCCCGGCAGTGGCAAGTCCACCGTCGGGCAGACCGTCGCCGAGCGGCTCGGCGTCGGGTTCCGGGACACCGACGCGGACGTCGAGGCACAGGCGGGCAAGCCCATCCCCGACATCTTCATCGACGAGGGCGAGCCGCACTTCCGCGCGCTGGAGGCGGCGGCCGTGCGGGCCGCCGCCGCGACCCACGGCGGCGTGCTCGCGCTCGGCGGCGGCGCGGTGATGGCGGACGCCACCCGAGACCTGCTGCGCGGGCTGCCGGTGGTCTTCCTGGAGGTCCCGCTGGCCGACGCGGTCAAGCGGGTCGGCCTCGACGCCCCCCGCCCGCTGCTGGCCGTCAACCCGCGGGCCCGCTGGCGCGAGCTGATGGAGGCCCGTCGTCCCCTCTACCTGGAGGTGGCCACCGCCGTCGTCGACACCGCCGGCCGCACCCCCGGGCAGGTCGCGGACGCCGTACTGGAAGCACTGGAGCTGAAGACCCCCCATGACTGACATCGTCACGATCCACGTCGGCGGCAGTGCCGGCCACGACCCGTACGACGTGCTGATCGGGCACCAGTTGCTCGGCGAGCTGGCGCCGTTGATCGGCGGCCGGGCCCGGCGGGTGGCGATCATCCACCCGGAGGCGCTGGAGGCCACCGCCGAGGCGGTCCGGGAGGACCTGCTCGGTGAGGGCTACGAGGCGATCGCCCTCCAGGTGCCCAACGCCGAGGAGGCCAAGAGCGCCGAGGTCGCCGCCTACTGCTGGTCGGTGCTCGGCCAGACCGGCTTCACCCGCAGCGACGTCGTCGTCGGCCTCGGCGGCGGTGCCACCACCGACCTGGCCGGCTTCGTCGCCGCCACCTGGCTGCGCGGGGTCCGCTGGATCTCGATGCCCACCACGCTGCTCGGCATGGTCGACGCGGCGGTCGGCGGCAAGACCGGCATCAACATCGCCGAGGGCAAGAACATGGTCGGCTCCTTCCACCCGCCGGTGGGCGTGCTGGCCGACCTCGGCACCCTGGAGACGGTTCCGAAGCACGACTACGTGTCCGGCCTCGCCGAGGTCGTCAAGTGCGGCTTCATCGCCGACCCGGCCATCCTCGACCTGATCGAGGCCGACCCGGAGGGCGCCAGGACGCCCGCCGGGCCGCACACCGTCGAGCTGATCCGGCGCGCCATCCAGGTCAAGGCCGACGTGGTCTCCGGCGACCTCAAGGAGTCCGGCCGGCGGGAGATCCTCAACTACGGGCACACCCTCGGTCACGCCATCGAGCGCAACGAGCGGTACAAGTGGCGGCACGGCGCCGCGATCTCGATCGGCATGGTGTTCGCCGCCGAACTGGGCCGGCTGGCCGGGCGGCTGGACGACGAGACCGCCGACCGGCACCGCAGCGTGCTGGCCTCGGTCGGTCTGCCGCTCAGCTACCGCGCGGACGCCTGGCCGAAGCTGTTGGACGCGATGAAGATCGACAAGAAGTCCCGCGGCGACCTGATCCGGTTCATCGTGCTGGACGGCCTCGGCAAGACCTCCGTGCTGGAGGGCCCCGACCCGTCCCTGCTGGTCGCGGCCTACGCGGAGGTCTCCTCGTGACCAGGGTCATGGTGCTCAACGGCCCCAACCTCGGGCGGCTCGGCAGCCGGGAGCCGGACGTCTACGGCTCCACCTCGTACACCGGGCTGGTCGAGCGCTGCACCGCGCTCGGCACGGAGCTGGGCTTCGAGGTCGAGGTGCACGAGACCAACTCCGAGCAGCAGATGGTCGAGTGGCTGCACGAGGCGGCCGACGGCCGGGTCCCGGTGGTGATCAACCCTGGCGCGTTCACCCACTACTCGTACGCGATGCGGGACGCCGCCGCGCAGCGGACCGCGCCGCTGATCGAGGTGCACATCTCCAACCCGTACGCCCGGGAGACCTTCCGGCACACCTCGGTGATCGCCGCGGTGGCGTCCGGCACGATCGCCGGATTCGGGCTCGGCTCGTACGAGCTGGCCCTGCGCGCGCTCGCCGAGCAGCTCACCACGGGCTGACGGGCGGACGGCGCGCGTGTCGGCGGCCCGGCGGCGGACTGTGTCAGCTGCCGGGCCGCCGTGTAGTGTCCCCGCTGAAAAGAAGTCGGGAGGTGACCGTGACGCAGTACACCGGGGATGGCGGGCTCCCCCCACGTCCCGTCGCTCCGCCGGTCCCGCCGGGTCCCGGTAGCGCCGCCGGGCCGGTCTCGTCCGCGTCCTCGCAGGACTCCCTGTCGGGGCCGCCGACCGTACCCGTGCCGGTGGTCCGGCCCGGGCCGCCCACGGGCCCGCCGGCCGGTCCGCCCCCGGTGCCGCCCGCGCCCGGCCCGGCCTCCGTGCCCGCCCCGGGACCCTCAGGTCCGCCGCCGGTGCGGCTGGCCCCCGCCCCGGCCCCGGTACCAGCCGGCGCCACCGGGCACTTCCTGCTGCCCTCCGGCTCGCCCGTCCAGCTCCCGGCGCACCCGCCGCAGCCGCACGCGCCCTCCGGCCCGATCGCGGTCCTGCTGATCGGCCCTGCCGGGGCGGGCAAGACCACCGTCGCGCGGCACTGGGCCGAGCGGCGCCCCAGCCCGACCGCGCACATCAGCCTCGACGACGTCCGCGAGTGGGTGCAGTCCGGCTTCGCCAACCCGCAGTCCGGCTGGAACAACGCCTCCGAGGCGCAGTACCGGCTGGCCCGCCGGACGTGCGGCTTCGCCTGCCGCAACTACCTCGCCAACGGCATCTCCTGCATCATCGACGACGCGGTCTTCCCCGACCGCCCGGCGATCGGCCTCGGCGGCTGGAAGCGGCACATCGGGCCCGGCATGATCCCGGTGGTGCTGCTGCCCAGCCTGGACTCGGTGCTCAGCCGCAACGCCCGGCGGGGCGGCAACCGGCGGCTCGGGGACGAGGAGGTGGCCCGGATCCACGGCCGGATGGCCGGCTGGTACAACTCCGGGCTGCCGATCATCGACAACTCCCACCTGGACGTCGCGGCGACCGCCGCCGAGCTGGACCGGGTGATCCTGGCCCGGCTGCTGGGCATCCCGGTGCGCTGAGCGGCCCGTCCGGCCGGTCCGTGCGGCCCTCCGTCGTCGCGGCCGGCCTGTCGGTGCCGACTGCGATGATGGACGGGTCCTGATCGAACCACCGGGGGGAGCCGCGCCCGTGCCGGAAGGCCACATCATCCACCGTCTCGCCGCCGAGAACCACGGGGCCTTCGGCGGCCGTCCGGTCCGCGCCAGCAGCCCGCAGGGCCGGTTCACCGACAGCGCCGCGCTGATCGACGGCCAGGAGCTGGTCGCGGCGGAGGCCACCGGGAAGCACCTGTTCCTCGGCTTCGCGGACGACGCGTGGGTGCACGTCCACCTCGGGCTGTACGGCGGCTTCACCTTCGGCGACGGGCCCGCTCCGGTGCCGGTCGGCCTGGTCCGGCTGCGCCTGGAGAACGACGACCACTTCGCCGACCTCCGCGGCCCCAACACCTGCGCGCTGATCACCGGTGCGGAGAAGGCGGCCGTCGCCGCCCGGCTCGGCCCCGACCCCCTGCGGGGCGATGCCGATCCGGAGCTCGCCTGGCGGCGGATATCCGGCAGCCGGACGACGGTCGCGGCGCTGCTGATGGACCAGAAGGTGCTGGCGGGGGTCGGCAACGTCTACCGCGCCGAGGTGCTGTTCCGGCACGGCATCGACCCGCACCGGGCCGGCCGCGACCTTCGCCGCGCCGAGTGGGACGCGATCTGGACGGACCTGGTCGCGCTGATGCACGAGGGTGTCGGCGCGGGCCGGATCGACACCGTCCGGCCGGAGCACACCCCGGAGGCGATGGGCCGCCCGCCGCGCGTGGACGACCACGGCGGCGAGGTCTACGTGTACCGGCGGGCCGCGATGCCGTGTCTGGTCTGCGGCACTGACGTCCGGACCGAGGAGCACGCGGCGCGGAACCTCTTCTGGTGCCCGTCCTGCCAGCGGGCGTAGCCGTTCCGGGCAGCTGACGGGGGCTCCGGGGCGGAGCCGCCCGGCCGTCGCCCGGGGTGCCGCTCTGCCGTCGCCCGGGGTGCCGCCCGGGGTCGCCCCCCTGCCCGGCCGGTCGGTCAGCCGGCCGCGGCGGCGCTCCCGGGCTCCACCCCGTCGGCCGGCTGGTCGGGGAACTCGACGTGCTCGTCACCGGCGCACTCGTCGAGCAGGGGGCGCATGGCCTCGTCCACAAGCCGGTAGCGCACCACACGTCCGTCCTTCTCCCCGGCCACCACGGCGGCGGTGCGCAGCAGGCGCAGTGCCTGCGAGACGGCCGGGTCGCGCATGCCGGTGGCGACCGCCAGGTCGCTGACGGCCAGGGGACCGGCCCGGTGCAGGGCGAGCAGCAGGGAGAGCCGCCCGGGGTCGGCGAGCAGGGAGAACCGCTCGGCCCAGGCGCGGACGTGGCCGGTGTCGCCGATCGCCGCGATCGCCTCGCAGACCCGGTGTCCGTCGATGGTGCGATGGCCCGCGCGGTCGGCCGGTACGAGATGCATGCCCGCATTCTTGCAGCCGGCGACCTGTGATCCTTGACACCTGCGCAGGTGCGCAGCCTTGCACGGGTGTTCGGGGACCTCTACGTTGATCCCCGCCGTGGTGCTCGGGAAGACCGGTGGAGGACCCCCAGGGGTCCCAGTCCGGAGCGGCCCTCGCCACTGTGATCGGGGGAGTCGTCCGTGCCCACGACGCCACTGGGTGCCTCGCGCACCTGGGAAGGCGGGTACGGAAGCCCGTAAGCCAGGAGACCGGCCACGGCATCTCACGAGGTATTTCCACGAGGTGCTGGAGCGTGATCCCACGATGACCCTGCCCGAGACCGCCGCCGATCCCGCAGTGTCCGCCGCCCTGCCGACCTTCCGCTGGAGACGGGCGGACACCCTCCGCACGGCCGGCCTGATGGGCGTGATCCTGGCCATGCACGTGGTGGCCTTCGGCACCCTGATCTTCCTGGTCGCGCCGGAGAAGTACGAGGTCGGAACCCAGGTCTTCGGTGTGGGCCTGGGCATCACCGCCTACACCCTCGGTATGCGGCACGCCTTCGACGCCGACCACATCGCGGTGATCGACAACACCACCCGCAAGCTCATGGCGGACGGCAAGCGGCCGGTCTCGGTGGGCTTCTGGTTCGCCCTCGGGCACTCCTCGATGGTCGTGCTGATGGCGGCCCTGGTCGCGGGCGGCGCCCAGCTCGCCGGCACGCTGATGGACGACGAGTCCACCACCCACCAGTGGCTGGGCGTGGTCGGCACCTCGGCCTCCGGCGTCTTCCTCTACCTGATCGGCGCGCTCAACCTGGCCGCGCTGTTCGGCATCCTCAAGGTGTTCCGCTCGATGCGCGCCGGGCGGTACGACGAGGCCGAGCTGGAGGAGCACCTGAACGCGCGGGGCCTCCTGGCCCGGGTGCTCAACCGGGCGACCCGTTCGATCACCCGGCCGGGGCAGATGTTCCCGGTCGGCATGGTGCTGGGCCTGGGCTTCGACACCGCGACCGAGGTGTCGCTGATGGTGATGGCCGGCTCCGGCGCCGCCTCCGGCCTGCCCTGGTACGCGATCATCTGCCTGCCGCTGCTGTTCGCGGCCGGGATGAGCCTGTTCGACACGCTGGACGGCACGTTCATGAACTTCGCCTACCAGTGGGCGTTCTCCAACCCGGTGCGGAAGGTGTACTACAACCTGACCATCACCGGGCTGTCGATCGCGGTGGCGTTCATCATCGGGACGATCGAGCTGGTCGGGGTGCTGCACGAGAAGCTCGACCTCACCGACCCGGTGAGCGGCTGGGTCGCGGAGATCTCGCTGGACAACGTCGGCTACGCGATCGTCGCGCTGTTCGTGGTGGTCTGGGCCGCGGCCATCGCGTACTGGCGGCTGGCGGGTGTCGAGCGGAAGTGGAGCCCGCAGGCGGTCCGGCCGGTGCCGGCCGCCGGACCGGTCGTCGAGCCGGCCCGCGACGGCTCGTAGCCGACGCGGGACCGGACGGCGCCCGCCGGACCCCTCCACGGGTC